>JAGLBH010000044.1 GCA_018260285.1 Arthrobacter sp.
CGAGGACTAAAGACTCGTGAAGCTGACCGGTACTAATAAGCCGATAACTTACACCACCACCCCCTTCTTTGTGGGGTGTGTCAGGCACACTGTGTGTTCGCGTCCCTATGTGGTTCTCAACCAACAACCCCAAGACCCTGTTTTCTTTGGTGCGGGTGTGGCAAGTTTCTTGTCATGCTTGTGGTAGAGTTGGTGGGTACAGTAGGAAACTGTTGATAAGCTTACCCGCCAGTTCCGAGCGGCCAAACCTTTTGTGGGTGTGGTTGTGGGGCTGGGCAGGGTTGATAGAGTTACGGCTGTCATAGCGTGGGGGAAACGCCCGGTCCCATCCCGAACCCGGAAGCTAAGGCCCACAGCGCCCATGGTACTGCACTCGTGAGGGTGTGGGAGAGTAGGTCGCAGCCGGACAATTTTTTGCAGGATCAGAGTCCTGCTCACCGCACGGCCCCTTTGGGGTTGTGTTGGTGGGCAGGGCTCTTTTCGTGTTTAACACCCGGGTGCTGCCCACCCGGGTGCTGCCCACCCGGGTGCTGCCCACCAGGGTGCGGCCACCCGGGGGAGCCGCTTCCCCCTTGCTGGCCTGCTCTTCCGGAAGGCGGATCCAGGTCACGGCCGGCTTCTCCAGACCACGGACACCTTCAACCCGTTTCCCGCGGGTCCGGGCGGGAAGACGGCCGTGGTCTGGACAAGGCGGCCAGAACCTGGATGCAACGGCAGGTGTGCCGGCACGATGAACACACGACCCCGGGCACACACCCCCGGCACGGCCGCCCACGGAACCAGGCGGCCCTGTGAACGAGAGGTCTGCGGGCCCCACAGGCGATCATCAGAGCGGCCGCGCTCCCACTCTGTTGGGCGGGGGAGTGCCAATGGTGCAGTGGAGGCGACCTCTGAGGAGAGAGAGGGGATCCCCACACGAAAAAGCCGCTCCCTGAGAGGAGTGAATCTCTCAGGGAGCGGCGATTGCTCAGAAGCTACGGCAACTTAGCAGGGGCGGATCGTCGACGTCGTCGTCTGGCCGCTGAGGGTCTCAGACGGAGCGATCGTGTAGCCGCTTGCTGCGGGAACGCTTTCCGTGATGGTTGCGCTCTGGATGGAGGACGTCAGGGTGAAGTCGTTCCAGCCGTACGCAGTCGGGAAGTAAATCTGTGCCGGCATGAAGTTGACCTGGCCATAGCGGTTGGTGCCGCTCGAGGTGACTGTTGCAGCCACCGTCGTGGTGTAGGTGATCACGCCGGTGAGGGTCTTGGAGCCGTCGGCGTTGGTCGTGATGGTCGGAGCAGCGGCGTTCCACGTGCCCGCGACGTTGCTGTAGGCAAGAGTTCCCGAGCCCGTCGTGGTTGAACGCGTGCCGGAGAGGCTCTTGTTCCAGACCTGGTTGTTGATCTTGATGTTCTGCAGGGTCCACGTGGAGTTTGCGCCAGCCGGGACGGTCAGGGACACCGTCGTGGTGAACTGTGCGCCAGAAGCAAGCGTGGAGCTGCCACCGGAAATGGGGGCACCGGCAGAGGTCTGCGGGGTGCTCCACCAGAAACCGCTGATCGACGTGTAGGAGCCTGCAGTGCCCGTGGCGCCGTTGGTGACGGGGGTGAAGGAGCCCTCACCATTGGTGAACAGGTTGCAGTCCGTGGGGCGGCCCGTTGCCTGGTTCCAGTTGAGGTCGCTGTTGACGCCGTTGGTGCCGTCATTGCCGCCTGCATAGCCGGTTCCGCCAGAGGTGGAGGAGCCTGAGACGAAAACGCCGCTAAGAACGCGAGCGACGGTGGAAGGGGTGGAAGCCGATGCAGACGGCGCCGTGGAGGCAAGCAGGACTGCGGGCATTGACCACGCGGCCCCTTGGGCGACGCGACGACGCGAGATGGATGAGCTCATAACTGATGTTCCTCAATGTTGCTGTTGCCCCAAGGCCCGCTCTCGTGAGAAGCAGTGAACTCGCTGGTTCACCGGTCTTCATCAGGAGAAGGAATCAGGGTGGCGGCCTGCCTCGTCTTCACTCAAACAGCAGGGCAGTGCGACTGTCGCTGACAGCCAGCGGGCCAGGGGGCTGGGGATAAGGGGGTTTCTGTTTGAGCAAATTCAGAATATCACGATAGAACCATTAGCTAAATTGGCGGATTAAAACTAATGATTGTAAATCAGTTTCTAACATTCGATGCAAGATTAGGTTTCATTGAGTGAAAAAAGATTCGTGTGAATCGGATGCTGCGCGGTCGCGTCCGGGGCGGATGTGAGCAGGGAAGGGGCCACTGGGGGTGTGGGAATTCTTGATGTCTGGCTGTCTGCATGCCGTGCAGGAAAGACGTCTGACGATTCTGCGCCTCCTCGGACTCGTCTGATGAGAGGGGCCCCTGGGGTGTCTCTCAAGGAGTGTCGCTGCGATTGTTCTCGTAAGGGGGCGGTCGCCTCTTCATGGCCTGATGAAAGTGCAATAGGTTACTCTTCAGCAGTATGTCGAATATTCATTTCATCTGATGTTCGGTCAATATCTGCATCTTGTGAAATCTCATGATCTGAAGACTCTGGAGCCTGCACGTGCTCACGGGGAGGCGGCGGGCCTGAGGCGGTATCGCTCAGGCCAGCGAGGCGAAGGATAGGCTGGCGACTATGAACTCGCTCTTCTCCCATGCGCCGACGACACAGACAGAGGCGAGCATGTCGCCTGCTTCCCCCAGGGAGGCGCTGCAGGTCGGCGTCTGGACGCTGCCTGTTCCGCTCGTCGATGCGCTGGCCGGCTTCCTCGAGCACACGCACCTCTGGTGGCCCTCGGAATTCACGGCCGATGAGGGGCACATCTATACAGAAGCCTCACGGGTGCTGGAGGAGGGGCCTCGCGCTGAGCCGCTCCTTCTGGGCACGCTCAGCATCACGAGGGAGGGCTCGTCGCACGTCTTCCTCGCCTTCACGCCGACAGATCCGGATCAGACCGGCACTGCCGTCCTGGGACTGGGCTTCGTCAGCGCCGCTCCAGAGTCCGGCCCTACCACGCTGGCGGCTCATGCTGCGGGAAGCAGCCCGCATCCGGGTTTCGACGGCCCCAGCACGGCGGAGGACTGGCAGGCCCTGGTCGGGTGCTACGCCTCGTTCATGGGCGCCGCTCCCGCAGGCCAAGACACAGTTAAGCACTGAATCGTTCTCTGGGGGCCGGTCTCGTTCTGAGCTCCGAGAGAGCCGCAGCGAAGAGGGTGCTCCGGGTCTTCGGACGAATGACAGAGGGCGGGTCCTGCGCTTAGTGCGCAGGGCCCGCCCTCTGTCGTCATGCTGGCGTGTCAGCCTGGGGGACTAGTCGCCCAGGCGCTCGCCCGTCTTCGCGTCGAAGAGGTGCACGTGGCCGCCGACGGGGCGGACGTGGATCGTCTCCTCGGGCTTCGGGGGCTTGCGGCCGTCCACGCGGACGACGACGGAGCGCTTGACGCCCTTGACCTCAGCCGTGCCGTAGACGTAGGCATCCGCGCCGAGCTCTTCCACGACATCGACGAAGACCGGGAGGCCCTCGCCCTCCTTGACGAGCTCCAGGTCCTCAGGGCGAACGCCAAGGGTCACGGTGTCTCCGTTGGCCTGCTCCGTGAGGGACGGCGGAACCGGGTACAGCGTGTGGCCGAACTCGACGTTCCCAGCCTGGGCCGGCAGTTCGAGCAGGTTCATGGCGGGGGAGCCGATGAAGCCGGCCACGAAGGCGTTGACCGGGCGGTCGTACAGGTTGCGGGGAGTGTCCACCTGCTGGAGCTCGCCCTTGTTGAGCACCGCCACGCGGTCGCCCATCGTCATGGCCTCGACCTGGTCGTGCGTCACGTAGACCGTGGTCACGTCGAGGCGGCGGGTCAGCGCGGCGATCTGGGTGCGAGTCTGCACGCGCAGCTTGGCGTCCAGGTTGGAGAGGGGCTCGTCCATGAGGAACACGCGGGGGCTGCGGACGATGGCGCGGCCCATGGCCACGCGCTGGCGCTGGCCGCCGGAGAGGTTCTTGGGCTTGCGGTCGAGGAACTCCTCGAGGTCGAGCAGTTTGGCCGCCTCCTGGACGCGCTGCGCGCGCTCTTCCTTGCTCACGCCCGCGATCTTCAGGGCGAAGCCCATGTTCTCAGCAACGGTCATGTGCGGGTAGAGGGCGTAGTTCTGGAAGACCATGGCCACGTCGCGCTCCTTGGGGGAGGCGTGGGTGACGTCGTCGTCCCCGATGAGGATGCGCCCGTCAGTGACCTCCTCGAGGCCTGCGAGCATGCGCAGCGTGGTGGACTTGCCGCAGCCCGAGGGGCCGACGAGCACGAGGAACTCGCCGTGCGGAATGTGCAGTGAGATCTCGTTGACGGAGTTTCGCTCAGCGCCGGGGTAACGGCGAGAGGCTTTGTCGAAAGTGACCGAAGCCATGATCTTTCCCTTCACGGGCAGGTACGTGCCCGACGATCCGAAATGAACGGAAAACCGATGCGGTTTTCAGAGCGCGGGCGCGCGACGACGCGGACCCACCCTGTGAACTATCCCACACGGCGGGTCCGCGCCGCTACTCAGAGTGCAGAGTCAGCGGACGAGCCGCTGCGCTCCTGCCAGAGCTCCTCGAGGAACTCGGCCACGTCCTCCGGGGTGTCCAGGCGGACGGCGGCGCCGGTGGCGCCAGGACCCACCTTGACGCCGACATCCGGCTGGCCGGGGCCCTGGGACAGGGCGGCGAATCCGTTCTCGTCGGTCACGTCGTCGCCCATGAAGAGGATCGACGCGGGCGAGTACGCCTCGCGCAGAGTCTCGAGGCCCTCGCCCTTGTGGGCCTTGAGGACGGCCACCTCCACGACCGACTTGCCGCGGGAGAGGTGGGCCTGCGGCACCTCGACGTAGATGCGCTGCATCGCCTCGACGCTCGCCTGCTCCTGGTCGTCCTCCGTGACCTGGCGGACGTGGAGCACGACGCCGGCCGGCTTGATCTCCACCCAGGCCCCGTTGTACTTGCGGGCCACGTCCTTGAAGACGCGCTCGGCGCGAGCGAGCGTCTGCTCCTGCTCCTTGGCGAGGGTGAGCACGTGCGGCCGGGCTGTTCCCGGGATGTGCTGCTCAGCGCCGTGCGAGCCGATGAGAGCCACCTCCGCGCTCGGCGACGCGCACGAGCGCAGCGAGGCCAGGGAGCGCCCGGAGACAAAGGCGACCTGCACGTTCGGCAGGGCTGTGAGCTTCTCGATGGCGGCGTGCGTGCGCGGAAGGGGTCTCGCGTCCTCGGCCCGCGGGACGATCGGGGAGACCACGCCGTCGAAGTCCAGGGCCACGAGGAGGGACTCGGCCTCGGCGAGGTGGCGGCGAACAGAGACGCGGCGGTCCTCCGTCAGCGGCAGGCCGTGCGTCTCGTCCGCATTGGCGACGACGGCGCGGGCCGCCTCGCCGGAGCCGTCGGAGGGGTGGATGATCTCGCTGGCGGGGCAGTCTTCGATGGCCTTCTCCAATCGTCCGAGGAAGTCGTTCGACCAGCGGTCGATGTCATTGGCGAGCACCTGGCGGCGCATGCGCTTCATACGGCGCTGGGCCTCGTCGTCGGACATCGTGAGCGCGTGGAGGATGTCCTCCTTCATGCCCCCGATGTCGTGCGGGTTGGTGAGGATCGCGGTCGGGAGGTCGTCGGCGGCTCCGGCGAATTCGCTGAGGATGAGCACCCCCGTCTCGTCCTGGCGGGCGGCGACGTACTCCTTGGCCACGAGGTTCATGCCGTCTCGCAGAGCCGTCACGAGCATGACGTCCGCCGCGAGGTAGAGGGCCACCATCTCCTTCATGGGGTAGGAGTGGTGCAGGTATCGGATGGCGGTGTGCTCGAGGGTGTCGAAGTTGCCGTTGATGCGGCCGACCGCGAGCTCCACATCCTCGCGCAGCTGCACGTAGGAGCTGACCCGCTCGCGGCTGGGGCTGGCCACCTGGATGAGGGCCACGTCCTCGACCGAGACGGAGCGGTCGTTGAGCAGCTCGCCGTAGGCCTTGATGCGGTGGCGGATGCCCTTCGTGTAGTCCAGCCGGTCCACGCCGAGGATGATCTTGCGGTTGCCCAGGCTCTCGCGGATGAGCTGGGCGCGCTTGATGACCTCCGGGTCGATCGCGAGCTTCTTGATGACGTCCGTGTCGATGGAGATCGGAAAGGTGTCCGCGCGGACGAGCCTCGTGCGGCCGTCGCTCATCTCCACCTGAACCTGCTTGGCCTTGACCGGGCGCTGGGCGAAGCGGCGGACGCAGCGGAGGAAGTTGGCCGTGTCCGACTCCCTCTGGAAGCCCAGCAGGGAGGCGCCGAGCATTCCCTCGAGGACGGCGCGGCGCCAGGGCAGCTGGGCGAAGAGCTCGGCGGGAGGGAAGGGAATGTGGAGGAAGAAGCCGATCTTCACATCCGGGCGGAGCTGGCGGAGCAGGGCCGGCACGAGCAGGAGCTGGTAGTCCTGGACCCAGACCGTGGCGTTGGGGGCGGCCACGCGCGCGCACTCCTTGGCGAAGCGCTGGTTGACATCCCGGTAGGCGTCCCACCAGGTGCGGTGGTATTCGGGCGGGGCGATGACGTCGTGGAAGAGGGGCCACAGGGTGGCGTTGGAGAAGCCCTCGTAGTAGGTGCTCACCTCGGCTGCGGAGAGGGCCACGGGGACGAGGCGCATCCCGTCGTGGTCGAAGTCCGTGAGAACCTCGTCCGGGGCACCGTGCCACCCGACCCACGCGCCGCGGGTGCGCTGCATGATGGGGTGCAGCGCGGTCACAAGGCCGCCGGGGGAGCGCCGCCACTCCTCCCCGCCGGCCGAGGCTGGGTCTGAGACCCGGTCTACGGGCAGTCGATTGCTCACGACGACGAAGTCAAAGGTCTGGGGAGTGGTGGGTGCAGTGGACATAATTCCTCACAGGGGAGTCGGAGAGCCTCTTCCCCTCATTATGGGGGCTGGCCGCCTCGGAATGCTGCCCCCTGGCCAAGACTCCGAGAATCCTTCAGGTTTCGCCGCCTATGATGAGTCTTCAGAGAATGTGCGCCGAGCGCACGGCCACCACGAGATTTAAAGAGGATCCAGTCTTATGGCATCGTCCGCGTCGTCATCGGGGCCCACCCCCAGGGAAATCGCAGCCCAGCACCGGGAGAAGGAGCTCCGTCGCGAGCGCTCGCGACGGGCGGTGATCGGCGGGGCCATCATCGCTGCGGTGGCGGGACTGGTACTCATCGTGGCGCTCCTGTTCAAGAAGAACAACGACAAGACCACGGCCTCATCCCAGGGGCCCGCCCCCGCCTACGGCAACCAGTACGGCGGCGTGACGGCCATCCAGGGCGGAACGCTCAAGAAGGCCGGCGGCGTCACCGTCAACGCGGACACGGTGGGACCGGCGGCGGACAGGCAGGCCACGCCCGCTCCCTCCGGCACGACGACGACGAAGAAGGGCCAGCCTGGCCAGGCGATCGTCTACGTGGACATGGCCTGCCCCCACTGCGCCGCGTTCGAGGGCGCCTATGGCGACTACCTCAAGGGCCTCGTCGACGAGGGCAAGCTCACGGTGGAGTACCGCGTCATCGCGATCCTGGACCAGCCCGCCAACAAGAACTACTCGACTCGTGCCGGCGGCGCCATGATGAGCGTGGCGGACAAGTACCCGGAGAAGTTCGTCCCCGCACTCCGCGCGATGTTCGAGAAGCAGCCGAATGAGGCCGTGGGCTCGGACAGCGCTGAGATCAAGACGATCCTCCACGGCGCCGGGGTCCCGAACGGGATTGACGCGATGGTGGACAACGGGGACTTCCGCTACTACACGAAGTTCACGAACGCCCTGGCGGCCCACGAGGCTGTTTTCGGCACGCCGTCCGTCTTCATCGAGGGCAAGAAGTGGAACGCGCAGGACGACTTCAAGAAGTTCCTCGAAGAGACGCTCGCTGCGCGCAAGGCCTAGTCTGCGCGTCCCCGCTGGCGTGAAGAGCGCGGCTTCTGCGGGGAGAAGACAGTGTGACGATCTCATCCCGATGGGATAAACTAGAAGGACCCTGCGGCTTGCGCTGCGGGGTCCTTCGTGTCCGAGCTGCTGGCGAGTCTGCCGGTGGGGCGGATCACGGCAGCTGCCCCCTTAGCTCAGCTGGCCAGAGCATCTGTCTTGTAAACAGAGGGTCGCCGGTTCGAATCCGGCAGGGGGCTCTCTCGGCCTCTCAGGCCTTTGTCGGTCTGGCCATTGCCGACCAGGCCTTTCGCTGGTCAGGCCCAGTCGTTGACCGCCGGGCGGCGCGTGCTCGGCAGCGCCACCGTCTCCCGCCAGGCGAGCACCTCCTCGGGAACATGGTTGCGGCCCTCCGGCGCGGGGCCGCCCATCGCCAGTACCTCAGCCACAGGAACGGGTCCCTGCTCGGAGACGAGCCGTGCGCAGACCCAGCCCCGCGCGTAGATCTCGCCCTTGACGACCATGCGCTGCTCGAAGTAGAACGCCTTGTCGTCCGAGCCCAGCAGGCGCGTGTGCATCTCGTACTTCTGCCCCAGCGTGAGCGACTTCCGGAATGAGATCGTCTCCGCAGCCACTACCGGCGTGTACTTGCGCTGCCTGGTCTGCTCGAAGACCCCTGCCCGCACGAGGAGGTCAAACCTTCCCAGGTCGAAGAGCGTGAAGTAGACCCCGTTGTTGATGTGAACCGCGATGTCCACGTCCATGGGCCAGGCCCGCAGGGACATGACGGAGGTGTCCCACATGGACAGGGGCGTCCGCTTCTTGGAGAGGACGAGGTTCAGGAGTGTGCGCAGAAGATAATGCATGATCGTCACCCTACCGCGCGGGCGCCGGAGGGAGGCGACGACGCCGCTGCCGCCTCCCGATTCGCGGAGAAGGGCATGAGTGCCCTACACTGATTACTTGTTGCGCTTCCTTAGCTCAGTTGGTTAGAGCGCTCGCTTCACACGCGAGAGGTCGCTGGTTCGAGTCCAGTAGGAAGCACCGCTGAAGGCGGCCCGGAATCATTCCGGGCCGCCTTTGTGTTTGCCCGTCGTGATGAGCGAACTTGTCCAGACTGCGGCCGCCTTCTCCAGACGGCGGACACCTTCGGCCCGAAATCCGCGGATCCAGGCGGGAAGACGGCCGTGGTCTGGAGAAGGCGGCCGAAACCTGGACGCGGGGCGGGCGAGGCTTCTTAGTGGGCCTGCCCAGGGTGGCATCGGCGAGGCTGCAGGGTGGTGCGGGCGAGGCTCCTCGAGGCCGCTGGCCCCTACACCCCCGAGGATTCCATACGCCCCCGGAGATGTGAGGGGGTTAGGGAAGCGCCGGGGGTGTAAGGGACTGCGCCCCCGAGAAATCGGGGGTGGCAGAAGGCGGACCCCTGAAAAACCGGGGGCGGTGGCAGGTGCGCCCCCGAGAAGTCGGGGGTGCTCTCAGGAGGCCCCCAAGAAACCGGGGGCGGATCGCCTCCGGGCCCTTCGCCGTCGTCCGCGCGGATCCCCGCCCGCGTGCGGGGCGCGCCGTCGCAGATGGTGGGGCCAAGACGCGGAGAGTAAGCTCGAAGGTGCGCCGAATCGCGGTCGCTCCCGCCCTTGCCCCTTTCAGTCAGAACAGGTCAGCATCTCTCCATGGTGAACTTCACTGCTCGCTTTGCCACTGCCCAGGAAATCGTCGACTGGGATGATCACGTCACGGCGAACCCCAATGGCGGCAACATGCTTCAGTCCGCGTCCTTCGCAGAGGTGAAGTCCAAGTTCGGGTGGACCCCTCGGTTCCTCGTCCTCGAGGCGCCCGGCGTGCAGCCGAGCTTCAACCTGGTCCTGGAGAAGTCCAACGGCCCGCTCGGCAAGCTCTGGTACATGATCAAGGGCCCCGACGTCGCGGCCCCGGAGCACGTGGTTCCCGCAGCGGATGCGGTGACGCGCATGATCAAGGAGCGCAAGCTCGGGGTCTTCGCCGTCAAGATCGAGCCGGACGTGCTGGCCTCGGAGGAGACCCACCGGCTCCTCACGGAGGGCGGGCTCGTCAAGACCTTCGACATCCAGCCGAATGACAACACCGCCGTCCTGGACACGAGCCTCGACGAGCAGCCGCTGCTGCGCTCTCTCCACTCGCGCGGGCGCAACGCGATCCGCCGGGCCCTCCGCGAAGGCGCAGACGCCCAGTGGGTGGAGCCGACGGATGAGAACTTCCGCATCATGTACGCCCTTATGAACCAGGTCCAGGACCGCAACGCCATCACGCTGCGCCCGTACGAGTACTACCGCAACTTCTGGCAGAACTTCGTGGACGCCGGCCAGGGCCGCCTCTACTTCGCCTACGAGGACGGGGAGCCGGCAGTGGGCGCGTTCGTCGTCAGCTACGGCCGCAAGGGCACGTACAAGGACGGCGGCTCCAAGCCCCGCCGCAAGCAGTACGGCGACTCGCACCAGCTGCAGTGGAAGGCGATCCTGGACCTCAAGCAGGACTTCGACATCCAGGAGTACGACTTCTGCGGCACGCCCCCCGCGAGCGAGCTCAAGAACTCTGAGCACAAGCACTACGGCCTGGGCCTCTTCAAGACGAGCTTCACGAAGACCGTCATCTCTTACGTGGGCTGCTACGACGCCGTCGTGGACCCGGCGCGCTACCGCGTCTGGACCACGGTGGGGGAGAAGGTCGCCCGCAACCTCTGGGACCGCAAGCACCACCAGCCGTTCTACTGAGCACGACCACCCCAGAGGAGTCACCTCCGATGCAGGAGCCTCCCGCTTCTCCCCAGGAAGCCCTCGCGCGACTGGCCGGGCATGATCCGGGCCGCTCCACGGGCCCCGTCACGCACCCGACGGAGCGCGTGGAGGCTGCGCCCGCCGCAGAG
>JAGLBH010000045.1:0-5175 GCA_018260285.1 Arthrobacter sp.
ATCGAGGCGAGGCCGTAGTAGAGCAGCATGATGAGCACGAGCAGCGGCACGGCGCGCAGCAGCTCGGTGACCCAGCGGCACAGGTGGGAGAGCCAGCGGACGTGGCTCAGGCGACCCAGGGCGAGGATGAAGCCGAACGCCAGGGAGAAGACCGAGGCCAGGCCGAAGGCCTTCAGGGTGTTGCCGGCCGCCGTGAGGAAGGACAGCTGCACGCGCTCGTAGGTGAAGAGCTTCCACTTCTGGGCGGAGAACTGGCCGGTCTCGGCGAAGCGCCAGAGGATGAAGCCGACGAGGGCCACGACAACGGCGATCGTGATGACCGCCCAGATGCGGTAGGTGGCGCGGGCTTTGGGGCCCGGCTCGTCGAAGAGTACGGATGCGCTCATCGGGCAACCCTCCACTTGTTCTCGAGTTTGTGCTGCAGAGCGGTCAGACCCATGACGAGGACCACGAAGATGATGGCCACCCAGAGGAGCGTGAAGATCGCGTCCTCGCCGCGCTCGGACATGTAGGCGCGGACGGCGCCGAGGTCCAGGACGGAGAAGCCTGCGGCGATCGTCGTGTTCTTCAGGAGGGCGATGAACACGCTCATCATCGGCGGGATGACCGAGCGCAGCGCCTGCGGCATGATGACGAGCTTGAGCGTGTCCGTGAAGGACAGGCCGATCGCGCGGGCCGCCTCAGCCTGGCCGAGGGGCACCGTGTTGATGCCGGAGCGGATCGCCTCGCAGACGTACGTGGCCGTGTAGACGGTCAGGGCGCCGATCGCCAGGAGCAGGTATGAGGGCGCCGGGGCGCCTGCCGGAGCCAGCTTCGGGATGCCGAAGGCGAAGAAGAAGAACACGAGCGTCAGCGGCGTGTTGCGAATGAGGTTCACGTACAGGGATCCCATATGGCGCATGACGGGAATGGGGGAGACGCGGAGCCCGGCGACGAGTGTGCCGAGAACCAGGGACAGCGTGCCTGCACAGACGAACATGATGAGCGTGTTGAGCAGGCCCTGTCCGTAGATGTCCAGGTTGTCCGTGAGTGTGCGGAAGAACTCCACGAGTCAATCACTTTCTCAGAGAATGGGGCTGTGAGGGGACGGGCGCGAGGCCTGTCCCCTCACAGAAGAGGTGTTCAGCAGCGAGTCGGCTCAGTAGTTGTCGACTGCCGGCTGGGTGACCTTGTTGCCGGACTTGCCGAGCGTTCCGTCGTAGAGCTTCGTCCAGACGGAGCCGCCCTCGGTGAGCATCTTGTTGATCTCCTTGCGAAGAACAGTGTCGCCCTTCTTAAGGCCGATGCCGTACTTCTCCGTGGTGAAGGTGTCGCCGACGACCTTCAGGGCGTCCGGCTCGGCGGCTGCGTAGCCGAGGAGGATGGCCTGGTCGGTGGTCACTGCGTCAACCTGCTTGGACTTGAGGGCATCGACGCACTGGGAGTACGTGTCGAATTCCTTCGTGGACACGCCCGGGTAGTTGTCGCGGATGTTCTGGATCGGTGTGGAGCCCGTCGCGGAGCAGACGGTCTTGCCCTTGAGGTCCTTGTCCGAGTTGATCGAGGAGTCGTCCTTGCGCACGAGCAGGGACTGGCCGGTCACGAAGTAGGGGCCGGCGAAGTCGACGCTCTTCTTGCGCTTGTCCGTGATGGAGTAGGTGCCGACGTAGTAGTCGATGTCGCCGTTCTTGATCGCGTTCTCTCGGTTGGCCGAGGGGATGGTCTTGAACTCGATCTTGTCTGCGGCGATCCCGAGGTCAGCCGCGATCCACTTGGCGATCTCGATGTCGAAGCCGGAGTACTGCTCCGTGGCCGGATCCTTGTAGCCGAGGTTCGGCTGGTCCTGCTTGACGCCGACGACGACCTTGCCGTCCTTCTTGATCTTGTCGAAGGTCGGGGAGCCGGAGAGGCTCGCGTTCGCGTTGACCGTGTACGGCGCGCTGGAGCTGGAGGAGGACGACGACGGGTCGCCTGACTGGCCGCAGCCTGCGAGGGAGACAGCGGCGAGGGCGAAGACGGCCGCGAGGCGCTTCTGAGCTTTCATGGGATGTCCTTTCAAGGGTGGCACGTGAGGAGTGATGAGAGGGGGGCGGTCAGTGCAGGATCTTGCTCAGGAAGTCCCGAGCGCGGTCTGACTGGGGGCTGTCGAAGAACTTCTCCGGGGTATTCTGCTCGACGATCTGCCCGTCCGCCATGAAGATCACGCGGTCCGCCGCGCGCCGGGCGAAGCCCATCTCGTGGGTGACGACGATCATCGTCATGCCCTGCTTGGCCAGCTGGGTCATGGTGTCGAGGACTTCGTTGATCATCTCGGGGTCGAGCGCGCTCGTGGGCTCGTCGAAGAGCATGACCGTGGGGTTCATGGCGAGCGCCCGGGCGATGGCCACTCGCTGCTGCTGGCCGCCGGAGAGCTGGGCGGGGTACTTCGGGGCCTGCTTGTCCACGCCCACGCGGGCGAGGAGCTCCATCGCCTGCTTCTCGGCGTCGGCTTTGCTCACCCCGTTGACCCGCATGGGGCCGAGCGTGACGTTCTCGAGGATCGTCTTGTGGGGGAACAGGTTGAAGGACTGGAAGACCATGCCGACTTTGGCTCGGAGCTTCGCCAGGTCTGCGCCCTCTTCGGGGAGGGGCTTGCCGTCGATGACGATCTCGCCCGAGTCAATGGTCTCGAGGCGGTTGATCGTGCGGCACAGGGTGGATTTTCCGGAGCCGGAGGGGCCGATGACGACGACGACTTCACCCCTGCGGACATCGAGGTTGATGTCCTGGAGAACGTGAAGGGCGCCGTAGTGCTTGTTGACTCCGCGGACAGAGACGAGGGGCGCTTCCCCTGTCGTGTCGCCGCGGGGCGCGTCGATGAGATGTGATGCCATGTGTAGAAATGTAACCCACGTCATGTGCGAATGTGGATTCGAGGCCTTCCTCGAACGACACAGCCGCGAGGGGATAGCCTGGATTCCATGACTTCCACCCCGAACCACGACCGCGCCCGTCGCGCTGAGGGGGCTGCGCGCTACCGCGGCCCCATCCGGCTCAAGGGTGACCTGGCCTCTGCACCCATGGCGGACGAGAACCTCTTCCGGACGCCCCACGACGAGGGGGCCTTCATCCACACAGACCCCTGGCGCGTCATGCGCATCCAGGGCGAGTTCATCGAGGGATTCGGGGCGCTCGCCTCTCTCGGCCCGGCGATCTCGGTCTTCGGGTCCGCGCGGACGACGCCGGAGTCACCGGTCTACGCCGAAGCCCAGAAAGTGGGGGCGCTCGTGGCGCAGGCCGGCTATGCGGTCATCACCGGCGGCGGCCCGGGCGTCATGGAGGCGGCCAACCGGGGAGCCCAGGGCGCAGGCGGCCTCTCCGTGGGTCTCGGGATCGAGCTGCCGTTCGAGACCGGTCTCAACCAGTGGGTGGACCTCGGCATCAACTTCCGGTATTTCTTCACCCGCAAGACGATGTTCCTCAAGTACTCCGAGGCGTTCATCATCATGCCGGGCGGCATCGGCACCCTGGACGAGCTCTTCGAGACCGTCACCCTCATCCAGACGGAGAAGATCAAGGCTCCTCCCGTGGCCCTCGTGGGACGCGCCTTCTGGGAGCCCCTGCTCGCGTGGATGTCCTCCGCACTCCTCGAGGAGGGGACCGTCTCGGAGCGGGACCTCTCGCTCTTCCACATCGTCGACACGGCAGAAGAGGCGGTGGAGTTCGTCCTGGAGCACCTGGACGAGGCCCGAGCCGCGGAGCAGCGCCTGGCGCAGGAGCGTGAGATCGGATGACGGTCCCCCTGCTCATTCTCGCTGCGGCGCTCGCGGGCTGCTTCCTCGTGGACGGACGGCGCCCGGCCGGCCGCCGGGAGCTCACCCCGGCCCGGCTGCGCGAGGACTCTGCCCTGCCCGCAGCAGACGGGGAGCGTCTGGACACGAGGCTCGGGGAGACGGCCTTCGACGTCGTTCTCCGGGGATACCGCATGGACCAGGTGGACGCCTTCATCGGGGATCTGCAGGGCGAGGTCTCCGGACTGGAGGAGGAGAACGAGGCGCTGCGCGGCCGCCTGCGAGCTGCGCGGGCGGAGGCTGCCCCCGTCGCGCCGGTGTCCTCACGCGCCTCGCGGCCGGTCTCGGACTGACCGTCGATGGCTCTGCGCGTCCCGCAGCTGGGGAGGCTTCCCTGGCCGATCGCGGTTCTTGTGATCTTCGGCCTCTCGCGGGTCGTCTCCACGGCGGTCCTCCTGGCCACCGCCCGACAGCAGCCGGAGAGCCCCTGGGGCCCCGCAGGCCCTGACTACCTCGGGTTCGTCAACCGCTGGGACGCCCAGTGGTATGAGAGGATCGCCGAGCACGGCTACCCGGACTCGATTCCCCGCTCCTCCTCGGGGGCGGTTCAGGAGAACGCCTGGGCCTTCTCCCCGCTGTTCCCCCTCTTCGCCAAGGGGATCATGTCCCTCACGGGGGAGGGATGGGCGACGTCGGCGGCTGCCGCAGCCCTGATCTGCGGCGCACTCGCCTCGGCGGCGATGTTCCTCCTCTTCAGGCGCCTGGTGGGGCAGCAGGCCGGGCTGTGGGCCACGGCGATCGTGCTCTTCTCGCCCCTGGGGGCGCTCTTCCAGCTGCCCTACGCTGAGTCGCTTCACGTCGCCCTCCTGGCCCTCACCCTCCTGCTGCTCATCGAGCGGCAGTTCATCCTGGCCATCCCGCTCATCGTGCTCACCGGCCTGGCGAGACCGGCAGGGCCTCCGCTGGCCATCGCCGTGATCTTCACGGCGCTCTACTGGGCTGCGCCGCGGCGCCGGGGCATGCTCAGCTCTCACGAGTTCCTGAGCCTCCTGGGCGCAGTGGTGGCGTCCCTGGCCGGAGCTCTGGCCTGGCCCGTCATCGCCTGGATGCGCACGGGGAGCCCGACCGCCTATACGGACACTGAAACAGTCTGGCGTGGCGGGGATCTCACCCTGTTTGCGGGGTGGATGAAACGAGCCGAGTTTTTATTCGGTCCATTTTCTACTGTGGCGCTCGTCATGGCGGGGCTTCTTCTTCTGGCGATTTTCCTCTCCCGCCCGGTGAGATCGCTGGGGCCCGTCGTCTGGGGGTGGTGCGCGGCCTACGCCCTCTATCTGGCCGCGGTCTTGGATCCCCAGACGAGCACGTTCCGCCTTCTGCTTCCCCTCTTCCCCCTTGCCGCCCTGCTCGCTGTGGGGTGGCGAGC
>JAGLBH010000045.1:5185-10707 GCA_018260285.1 Arthrobacter sp.
TGCTCCGGAGCAGGGAACAGACCTCCTCGCGCTGCGCGTCCTGGCGCTCCTCGGGGGCGTGGCTCTTCAGGCGGTCTGGGTGTACTGGCTGTGGCGCTGGACGCCGCTGCCGGGCGGGGGAGATTACCCGCCCTAATCTGATCTGCCTGCCGATCTCACAGCGGACGGCGATTTCCCACAATTCGCGAATTCAGGGAGAATAGTTCTGAACAACGTCAACATCCGCTTCTCCCGTGCTCGCGCAGCCGGAGAGGTCGAAGAGGCGCACTGACGTCTTACCGGAGGGAACAGAACATGGCCGCTATGAAGCCTCGCACAGGGGATGGCCCCATGGAGCTTGCCAAGGAAGGCCGCGGGATCATCTTCCGTCTGCCGATCGACGGCGGTGGCCGCCTGGTCGTCGAGCTCAACCAGGACGAAGTCAACGAACTCGAGTCCGTCATCGCAGGGTTCCAGAACAAGTAGAACCGCCTGACTCAAGGCCTGCCAGCGAACTGGCAGGCCTTTTCTCGTGCCCGCCTCCGCCCCAGCCGGGGCGGCCAGCGGCCCTGCTCAGGCGGGGCGGCCGCGCTCTAGCGGGGCCGCTTGGCGGCGAGGAGCAGCCCGTCGCTCACGGGGGAGAGGAAGGTCGTGAAGTCGTCCCGCTCCTGGAGAATGCGGGCCGCGTTGCGGAGGCTGACGGTGGAGAGCGAGCGCACCGCAGGCTGGGGCACGCGGCCGGAGTCCAGCGCGTGATGGAGGATCAGGAGGCCCCCGCTCTTGAGAATGCGGGTGCTCATGTCCACGTACTCCTCGGCGCTCTCCCGGTCCGCGTCGATGAACACGAGGTCATAGGCGCCCGTGGTGAGCCGCGGGAGAACGTCCTGGCCCCGCCCTGCGATCGAGCGAATCCGGCTCAGCGAGATGCCTGCCGCCACGAACGTCTCGCGGGCGGTCCGAAGGTGCTCGACATCCGGGTCGATGGTCGTGAGCGAGCCCTGGGGGCCCATTCCTCGCAGAAGCGCCAGAGAGGAGACGCCAGCGCCCGTTCCGACCTCGACCACGTGGAGAGGAGCGATCGCCGTGGCCGTCACCGTCAGGGCCGCCGCGACAGAGGGGGCCACAGACTCAATGCCCAGCTCGCGGGCCCGCTCCCGGGCAGTGAGCATCAGCTCGTCCTCCGAGTGGAAACCCTCGGCGTAGGACCAGGCACTTCGCTTATCAGTGGACATTGAAATCTTTCTGTGAAGCTCGGGAGGGACTCCTCATTCTTTCACGGTCTGCCTGCAGGGCGGATAGAATGAGGGAGTGGTAGGAATTAATGGTGGCGAAGGCCTGGTCCTCTTGATTCTGGCAGCCCTCCTCTTCGGAGATCGCATGCCAGAGTATTCGCGCAAGCTCGCCGAGTGGGTGAAAAACGCCCGCCGCATGAGCGAGGACGCGAAGTCCCGCCTCAAAGAAGAGGTCCCGGAGATCAACGATCTCGAATGGCGCCGCATGGATCCGCGCCAATACGACCCTCGGCGCATCATCAAAGAGGCTCTTCTCGAGGATCTGAACCCTGCCGCGCCTGCCGCCGGAGATCCGCACGGGCAGTCCTTCGCCCCGTCTGCTCCAGGCACTGACCAGGCCTACGGCTCTGAGCCCCTTGACTTCCAGCCCCTCGCCGCAGGCACTCCCGCGCCGTTCGACTCTGACGCCACCTGAGTCCTCGGCCGCTCCCTAGGCTGGCGAGAGGCCCAGGCTCATGCCGGCCAGGCCGCCGGGGCGCCGAGCCACACGCTCCGCCAGCGCCGTGAAAGCAGGATCAAAGGACCCAGTGGGCGTGAGATCTCTCACACTGTCCCGCAGCGGAATCTGCGCCAGGAGCGCGATTCCCTCCGGCTGAAGGTCTCGGAACCGTTCCGTCAGCCGCTCCGCCAGAGCCTGCCCGCCGCCTGAGCCGAACGGCGTGAGGCGCGCTCCGCCAGCCTCCATCCAGGACATGTTCTCCACCACGCCCAGCACCCGCTGTCCTGTCTGAGCGCCCATCGCCCCGGCTCGCTCGGCCACGGCGGCCGCGGACTCCTGAGGGGTGGTCACAATGAGCAGCTCCGAGGACGGCAGCAGCTGCGCCACGGTGATGGCGACGTCGCCCGTGCCCGGGGGAAGATCCAGCAGGAGGACGTCCAGGTCTCCGAAGTAGGTGTCCTTGAGAAACTGCTCCAGCGCCCGGTGGAGCATGGGGCCGCGCCAGGAGATGGGCTGGTCGGAGCCCACGAACATGCCGATGCTCATGACCCGGAGGCCGTGGGCCACGGGCGGGAGCATGAGCCCGTCGATCTTGGTGGGACCGCCCTCCACGCCGAGGAGGGCTGGAATGGAGAATCCGTGGATGTCCGCGTCCACCACCCCGACGCGCAGGCCTCGCGCGGCGAGAGCGAGCGCCAGATTGGCCGTCACGCTGGACTTCCCCACGCCGCCCTTGCCGCTGGCCACCGCGATGACGCGCGTGAGCGATCCCGGCTGGGCTAAGGGAATGCCCCGCGCAGGCCCGCGCAGGCGCTCCGTCAGGGCCTCGCGCTGGCTGCGGGACATGACGCTCGTCTCGACGACGACGGGGCTCGTCACCCGCTCAGCCGCCCTCTGGACAGCACTCGTCAGCTCGCTCTTCTTCGGGCATCCGGCAATGGTGAGGTCCAGCCGGATCCGAGTGATGCCGTCCTCGCCGAGAGCGAGGTCCCCGATCATGCCCAGGCTCACCACGTCCTGATGCAGCTCCGGGTCGATGACGGTGCGCAGCTCTGCCCGGACCGCCTCTTCGATCTGGTTCCCGTGGGGCACAGGCGGTCAGTCCTCTTCTGCTCTCTTCGACTTCTTCTTCTTGCGCTGGGCGGGCTCGCGGCGCGCGTCGTCCTCTTCCTGATCGGCCATGAGCTCCTCGAGCAGATCGCGCAGCTCGGAGCGGATGAAGTCTCGCGTGGCCACATCGCGCAGCGCAATGCGCAGGCTCGCCACTTCGCGCGTGAGGTACTCGGTATCCGCGAGCGTGCGGGCAGCCTGACGGCGATCCTCGTCGAGGGCCACGCGGTCGCGGTCGTCCTGCCGGTTCTGGGCGAGGAGGAGGAGGGGCGCGGCGTAGGAGGCCTGGAGGGAGAGGATGAGCGTGAGGAGCGTGTAGTTGAGCTCGCGCGGGTCGAACTGCTGCTCTGTCGGCGCAAGGGTGTTCCAGGCGAGCCACAGGCCGCAGAAGAGCGTCATCCAGAGGAGGAAGCGCGGGGTGCCCATGAAGCGGGCGAAGCTCTCCGTCATCCTCCCGAAGGAGTCGGGGTCGGGCCGGAAGGCCTCGAAGACGCGGCGCCGGCGGAACGGGGTGGAGAGGTCCGGGCGGGAGGAGGCAGGGCCCCGGCGGGTCTTGAGGGATTCGCTCACGAGGTCCACCTTTCGTCGTGCTCGCGCCAGTCTTCAGGCAGCAGGTGATCCAGCAGGTCGTCGATCGTCACGAGGCCCACGAGCCGGTTCTGCTCGTTGACCACGGGAATGGCCGTCAGGTTGTAGGTGGCCAGGATGCGCGCCACCTGGGAGAGCGGCGCCATGTCGGAGATCGGCTCCAGCCCGGAGTCGATGATGTTGCCCATGTTCTCCGGGGGCGCGGTCCTCAGCAGCTGCTGGATGTGGACGACGCCGATGAAGCGGCCGGTCGGCGTCTCCAGCGGAGGGCGGGCCACACAGACGAGGGAGGCCAGCGCGGGGGAGAGCTCCTCCTTGCGGACGAGGGCCAGCGCCTCCGCCACGGTGCCCTCGGGGCCCATGATGACGGGCAGCGGGGTCATGATCGAGCCGGCCGTTCCCTCCTCGTAGGAGAGGAGGCGGCGCACGTCCTTGGCCTCCTCCGGCTCCATGAGCTCGAGCAGGGCCTCTTTCTGCTCGTCCGGGAGCTCGTTGAGCAGGTCGGCGGCGTCGTCCGGATCCATCTCCTCGAGGACATGGGCGGCGCGCTCGTTGTCGAAGGAGGTGAGGATCTCCACCTGATGGTCGTCGGGGAGCTCCTGGAGCACGTCGGCGAGGCGCTCGTCCTGCAGCTCGGCTGCCACTTCGAGGCGACGCTTCTCGGTCATCTCGTGGAGCGCCTCGGCGAAGTCGGCGGCCTTCATGTCCTCGTGGGTGGCCACGAAGTGCGTGGCGCCCTGCGGCTCGACCGCGGAGCCCTGGAGGGCCTCGTCCCAGTCCACGATGAGCTTCTCGCCCCGGCGGAGGGAGAGGCGGCCGCCGGGCACCACGCGGCGCACGTAGAAGGAGACCGCGGACCAGTCGCCGGAGCGGTCCGAGCGGATGCCGATGTCCTCGACCGTGGCGTCCCCGGAGCCGTCCCGCAGGGTCACCCGGCGGTCGAAGAGGTCCGCGACGGCCAGCTGCTCGGCGCCGCGCTGCTCGAAGCGGCGGAAGTTGACGAGGCCGGAGGTGATGATCTGCTCCGTGTCGATCGCCGTCACGCGCGTCATCGGCATGAAGATGCGCTTCTTGCCGGGCACCTCCACGACCAGGCCCACGATGGCCGGGGGTCTGCTCTGGCTGCGGTTGACGACGACGATGTCCCGCAGGCGACCGATGCGGTCTCCGAACGGGTCGAACACGTCAAGGCCGAGCAGCCTTGCGACAAAGATGGTGGATCCTGGGGTAGTCACGGCCTTAACCCTAATACCCTCAGCTTGGAGAAGAGTGTCACTATAGATGTCATGAGCCACCGTCACCTTTCTCCCGCCCAGGCCTCAGCAGCGCGCGGGACAGTCCTTGCCACGTTTCCGGAGTACGAGCAGGCCCAGGCGCTGGTCGCCCGGCTCGCCGAGACGGACTTCGAGCTGGACAGGATCAGCATCGTCGGCCGGGACCTCGTGAACCTCGAGCACGTGGTGCGCAAGCTGAGCTACCCGCAGGTGGCCCTCTCCTCAGCCGTCACCGGGATGACGATGGGCCTGCTCATCGGGATCGCCCTCACGCTCTTCCTGCCGGACCACAACTCGGGCTCGATCTTTCCCATGGTGGTCATCGGCGGGTGCCTCTGGGTCATCATGAACGTCATCGGCTACTCGCTCAACCGGAGCAAGCGGGACTTCCTGTCCCAGTCCCACATCGTGGCCAGCAGCTACGACGTCGTCTGCGTGCCGGAGTTCGCCGCTGACGCGCGGCGAGCCCTCGGCACGCAGCCCGAGCAGTCCTAGCCCTTCGACCCGGACTGGATCCACGCCTCGACGTCGTCGGCGGTGCGCGGAAGCGCAGCCGAGAGGTTGACGGGGCCGGTGGCCGTCATGAGGATGTCGTCCTCGATGCGCACGCCGATGCCCCGGTACTCCTCGGGCACCGCGAGGTCGTCCGACTTGAAGTAGAGGCCCGGCTCGATCGTGAAGCACATGCCCTCGGCCAGCTCCGCGTCGAGGTAGAGCTCCCGCTTGGCCAGCGCGCAGTCGTGCACGTCGAGACCCAGGTGGTGGCTCGTGCCGTGGGGCATCCAGCGGCGGTGCTGCTGGCCCTCGGGGGAGAGGGCCTCGTCGAGCGTGACGGGGAGC
>JAGLBH010000046.1 GCA_018260285.1 Arthrobacter sp.
ATCCGGGGGCGAAAAGGACGAGCAGGCTGCGGGCACAGAGACACAGCATGGACATCTGGAGACACAAAGGAGCCCTCCCCGCAGCCGGGGAGGGCTCCTTCAGTGGCAGTCAGCTCACGGAGCTGACAACCGGGTCAGACTAGTTGCCCGTGAGCTTCTCGCGGAGAGCCGCAAGAGCCTCGTCGGACGCAAGCGTGCCTGCCTCGGGGGCCGGAGCCTCAGAGGAGTAGCTCGTTGCGGAGGATGCCTCGGCAGCACCGCCGCCGGCGGCTGCCTCTGCATCGTCAGCAAGGTGCTGAGCAACCTGCTTCTTGTGAGCCTCCCAGCGGGTCTGGGCCTCAGCGTACTGAGCCTCCCAGGTGGCGCGCTGCGTCTCGTAGCCCTCAAGCCACTCGTTGGACTCCGGATCGAAGCCCTCCGGGTACTTGTAGTTGCCCTCTTCGTCGTACTCAGCGGCCATGCCGTAGAGTGCCGGGTCGAACTCGGTGCCCTCGGGGTCAACGCCCTCGTTCGCCTGCTTGAGCGAGAGGGAGATGCGGCGGCGCTCGAGGTCGATGTCGATGACCTTGACGAAGAGCTCGTCGCCAACGGAGACAACCTGCTCTGCCAGCTCAACGTGGCGCACGGCAAGCTCGGAGATGTGGACGAGGCCTTCGATGCCGTCCTCGACGCGAACGAACGCGCCGAACGGAACAAGCTTCGTCACCTTGCCCGGCACAACCTGGCCGAGAGCGTGGGTGCGAGCGAAGGTCTGCCACGGGTCTTCCTGCGTAGCCTTGAGCGACAGGGACACGCGCTCGCGGTCCATGTCGACCTCGAGAACCTCAACGGTGACTTCCTGTCCGACTTCGACAACCTCGGACGGGTGGTCGATGTGCTTCCAGGAGAGCTCGGAGACGTGGACGAGGCCGTCGACGCCGCCGAGGTCCACGAACGCACCGAAGTTGACGATCGAGGAGACGACGCCCGGGCGAACCTGGCCCTTCTCCAGCTTGTTGAGGAACGTGGAGCGAACCTCGGACTGGGTCTGCTCGAGCCATGCACGGCGGGAGAGGACCACGTTGTTGCGGTTCTTGTCGAGCTCGATGATCTTGGCTTCGATCTTCTGGCCGATGTACGGAGCCAGGTCGCGAACACGGCGCATCTCGACGAGCGAGGCCGGGAGGAAGCCGCGGAGGCCGATGTCCAGGATGAGGCCGCCCTTGACAACCTCGATGACGGTGCCTTCGACAACGCCGTCTTCTTCCTTGACCTTTTCGATGTCGCCCCAGGCGCGCTCGTACTGTGCGCGCTTCTTGGAGAGGATCAGGCGGCCTTCCTTGTCCTCCTTGGTGAGGACGAGGGCCTCGACCTGGTCGCCGACAGCGACGACGTCGCCCGGGTCCACGTCGTGCTTGATGGAGAGTTCGCGAGACGGAATAACGCCTTCCGTCTTGTATCCGATGTCGAGGAGAACCTCGTCATGGTCGACCTTGACGACGGTGCCTTCGACCAGGTCGCCATCGTTGAAGTACTTGATGGTGGCGTCAACGGCGGCGAGGAAGTCCTCTTCGGTGCCGATGTCGTTGATTGCGACCTGGGGCGTCGTGCTGGAGGTGGTGGTCATGTAGTAGGGGCTCCGTTGTGGATAGATTCTCGGTACCCAGCCCTGATCATCACCCGGTCAGCACAAAGGCTGAGCCAGACTCCCTGGGCGGGTATGTGGATGAATTGCGCACAAATGTGCCTTCCCAGCATATCCCTTTACCACAGAAGAATCCAGCTCCGACGCGCCCCTCTCCGGGAGGGGCGCTGCCTCAGAATCCGATGAGGCACTGGGCCGAGCCGGAGAACCTCAGGAGAGCTCCCAGGCTGCGGATGTCCTCTGGTCGGCCCTCGCAGAGGCCGACGGCGGCCAGCCCCTCAAGGCTCGCCCGAGCGGCGATGACCTCCGTCAGCGGGCCCACACCGAGGCGGACCCCGGCGTCGTCGTCCTCGCAGCGCTCAAGGCGCCCCGTCCCGTCCGTGACCGTCAGCTCATAGGCTCCCGAGACGATCCCCACGGGATCCTCGACGGTGAAGCGCGCCTGGCCGTCAGAGAGATAGGGCAGCCGAGCGAAGACCGCAGGAAGGTCGAGAAGACGCCACCACACGAAGTCCTCGCGGCCTGTCACCTTGACGCTCCGCGGATTGCGGAAGAAGAGGCGGGTGAAGGCGCTGCGGTTCCGGTGCTTGATGCGGTCCACGAGGTCCAGGGCGACGAAATGGCGCCACATCTCCCGCTCGGCCTCCGGCGTGGCTCCGACAAGGTCGAAGACCTCCAGCGTGTAGGGGCGCTCCGCCTCTTCCCACCCGCCGTGGCTGTAGGTGGCGCAGCCGTCGATCGCCCCGTGCTCGTCGAGGTGGATGAGCGCGCGACGCTTCCCCATCTCCCCCGCGAGTCCCTCATGGTCCTCGCCCGTGAGGCCGCGGACAGCGCAGTCTCGCTGGTAGATCGCCCCGAACGCGCGTCGGTGGAAGGCCTGCGAGACCTCCGGGGCGAGCTCTTTGAGACGCTCCACGGGGACATAGCGGATCTCACCGGTGGGCTCGCCGACTATCTGCGCGCCCGCGGTCTCGATCTCCAGGTCGTCCCAGACGCTCGTCGGCGCGAAGCCGAAGCGCCCGTAGATGGCGCCCTCGCTCACCGTGAGGGCCGCGACCGGGGTCCGCTCAGCCGCCTCGCGCAGGTGCTCGTGCATGACCGTGCGGAGAATCCCGCGCCGCCGGTGCGTCGGGTTGACGGAGACGCCCGTGATCATGTCGCAGGCGACAGCTCCCCCGCCGTCCCCCGCCGAACCGGACAGGTTGAGCTCCCCGGTGAACGACTCGAACGTCGCGATGGGGAAGGACGCGCCGAACTCCGGGTCCTCCCCGAGCGACGGGTCGTAGACCAGCGTGCCCGTGGACTTCTTGGACACGAGGCGCTCCGCCAGGAAGCGGATCTTCTCGGGCGAGGGCTCGCTCTCGTGGAACCCCTGGCGGATGGCGCGGATCCAGTTGCGAGTGGCCTCGTCCGTCGTGCCGCCGTCCACCCAGGGAGTCACCTCCCGAATGACGAGCGGGTGCAGAGCATCAGTGTGCTGCTTCATTCCAGTCCCTTCCGAATCCCACGTGAACGTCAAGCGGCACGGACAGCTCGGCCGCCGCAGCCATCTCCTCGCGCAGCAGCGACTCCACGGCCGCCTGCTCGCCGGGAGCGACCTCGAGGACGAGCTCGTCATGGACCTGCAGGAGCATGCGCGAGGCCAGCCCCTCAGACTCGATGCGCGCCTGAACGGAGAGCATTGCCTTCTTGATGATGTCCGCCGCCGTGCCCTGGATCGGCGAGTTGAGGGCGATTCTCTCGGCGTTGTCCCTCAGCTGCCGCACGTCTGAGGTGAGGTCCGGGAGATAGCGACGTCGACCGGCCGTCGTGGACGTGAACCCGTCGATCTTGGCCTGCTCGACGACGCTGCGCAGGTAGTCCCGCACGCCCCCGAAGCGGTCGAAGTACGCCTTCATGAGCGTCCGAGCCTCGTCCACCGAGATCCTCAGCTGCTTCGACAGGCCGAACGAGCTCAGCCCGTAGGCCAGGCCGTAGGACATGGCCTTGACCTTGGAGCGCATCTCGCTCGTCACCTCGTCGGGCGTCACCCCGAAGACCTGGGAGCCCACGAAGTTGTGGAGGTCCTCCCCGGACCTGAAGGCCTCAATGAGCCCCTCGTCCTCGGAGAGGTGGGCCATGATGCGCATCTCGATCTGCGAGTAGTCCGCGGTCATGAGGCCCTCGTACCCCTCGCCGGCCACGAACACCGAGCGCAGCAGGCGGCCTTCGGCGCTGCGGACGGGGATGTTCTGAAGGTTCGGGTTGTTGGAGGACAGGCGACCGGTGGCCGCCGCCGTCTGGGCATAGGTGGTGTGCACGCGGGACTGCGCCGTGGCGGACTGCTTGAGCAGGGTGACGAACTGGCTGAGCTTCGTGAACTCGCGGTAGCGCAGGAGCCAGCCCATGAAGTCATGGCCGGGGGTGTCCGGCTGGAGCTTGAGCATGAGGTCATTGAGCGCTTCGGCGTCGGTGGTGTAGCCGGAGGCGATCTTGCGCGTCTTGGGCAGGTCGAGCGTCTCGAAGAGCACGGTCTGGAGCTGCTTGGGCGAGGAGAGGTTGACGTCCTCCCCCACGATCTCCCCGGCTGCGCGCCGAGCCTCCTCCACGCGCTCCGAGAAGGTGCGCTCGAGCTCGTCCAGACGCTGCATGTCCACCGCGATGCCGGTGCGCTCCATCCGGTAGAGAACGCGCGCGAGCGGAACTTCCAGCCCGTGGACGATCTCCGAGACCCAGGGCTCGTCCGTCACGCGGCGGGTGAGCTCGTCGGCCACCGAATGGAGCAGCCAGGCCGCCTTTCCGTAGCGCGTGAGCGAGGGCAGGATGCTCAGCTCCCGCTCCTCCGCCGTCTCCTTCTTGAGCGCGGCGGCGGTCGGCTTCTTGAGCTTCTCCCCCAGGCTCTGTCCGGTGAACTCCTCGGCGAGCAGCTCGGGGGTGTACCCCTTGGTGCCCGGGCGGAGCACGAAAGCCTCCAGCGCCAGGTCGCGCGCGTCGTCGTCCGCTCCGGGGGTGCCGACCTCGAAGCCGAGGGCATTGAGGCGGTGGGTCATCCCCTTGACGTCCGCGCCGATGATGTCCGCTGAGCGATCGGCGAGGAACGTCGCGAGCGCGCGGTCGAGCTCCGGGCTGAGCTGCTCCAGGCGGAGCGTCCCCACGGCACTCGCCGAGGCGAGGGTGAGGACGACGCCGGCCCGCCACTCGTCATCCAGCGTCATGGCGATGAGCTCCCCGGGGGCGCCCACGAGGCTCGCAAGCGCCTCAGGGGTCTCGATCGGGGTCTGGGCGGGGAACTCCAGGGCAGGTGCGGTCTCCTCGGTGAGGAGGGTCTCCCGGACGCGGGTGCGGAGGGTCTTGAACTCGAGCTCGTCGAAGAGCTCGTCCATGGCCTCCAGGTCAGGCTCCACGCGGGCCATCTGGGTGATGGAGTACGGCAGCTCGAGGTCTCGCTTGAGCTCGTTGAGGCGGAAGTTGCGGCGCACGTTGTCGATTGAGTCGCGGAGGTTCTGGCCTGCCACGCCCTTGATCTCGTCGGCATGCTCGATGATGCCCTCAACGGTTCCGTACTGCTCCAGCCCCTTGGCGGCGGTCTTGGGACCCACCTTGGGAATGCCGGGCAGGTTGTCCGCCGACTCGCCCACGAGTGCGGCGAGGTGGCGGTAGCGGTCCGGGGCCACGCCGTACTTGGCGACGATGTCCGCTGCGGTCATCGGGGGGATGTCCGAGATGCCCTTCTTGGGGTAGAGCACGTGGCACTTGTCGGTGATGAGCTGGAAGGCGTCCCGGTCTCCCGAGACGACGATGACCTCGGCGCCCTCGGCCTCGCCGCGCGTGGCGATCGTGGCGATGATGTCGTCCGCCTCGAAGCCCTCGACGGTCATCCACGGCACGCCGATGACGTCCATGACGCGCTGGATGAGGGCGATCTGGCCCTTGAACTCCTCTGGGGTCTTCTCCCGGCCGCCCTTGTACTCGCCGTACTCCTCGGAGCGGAACGTCGGCGAGGAGAGGTCGAAGGCCACCGCCACGTGGGTGGGCTGGTGCTGGCGGATCATCGTCAGGAGCATCGAGGTGAAGCCGTGCACCGCATTGGTGTGCTGACCCTCGGAGGTGACGAAGCTGTCGACCGGCAGGGCGTAGAACGCGCGGAAGGCCATGGAGTGGCCGTCGAGGACGAGGACCTTCGACTCCGGGGACAGCTGGGATTCGGGCTGGGATTGTGTCTGGGTGCTCACCCGTGTAAGCCTATGCCCATGAGCCCATCGAATTCACGTCCTGACGAGACATCCTTCTTTCCTCCCGAAGCCCAGTACCAGGAGAGCCTGACAGAAGAGCGCAGGGAGCACCTGCGAGCCGTGGGCGTTCCCGACGAGCTGCATGAGGCGCTCAAGCACTGGGGCATCGGGCCGCTGGGAGTGAAGATGGGCCTGCGGTTCACGGAGCTCACCGCCGAGCGGGCGGTGGCGACGATGCCCGTCAGCGGGAACCAGCAGGTCATGGGCCTGCTCCACGGCGGCGCCCACGTGGTGCTCGCCGAGACGCTGGGCTCGTTCGCGGCCACCATTCACGCTGCGCCTTCGGGGTATGCGGTCGGCGTCGACATCAACGCGACGCACCACCGCGGCATCCGGGAGGGGCTCGTGACGGGGACGGCGACGGCCCTTCACCTGGGCAGCCGCCTTGCGACCCATGAGATCGTCATGACGGACGAGCAGGGGCGGCGCCTCTCGACCGCGCGCATCACGAACGCGATCATCCCGCACGCGCGCGACTGAGCGGCGCCAGGTCCCAGACAGCGAAAAACCCCCGGGATTCCGGGGGTTTCAAGGGTGCCCAAGGTGGGACTCGAACCCACACACCTTTCGGTACCGCATTTTGAGTGCGGCGCGTCTACCATTCCACCACTTGGGCATGTCTGTTCATTCTACTTGATTCTGTTCATTCTACTCGCTCCAGCTGTTCTGGCCAATTTCCCACCGTGCCTCCGCTCCTCCCCTCCGGGGCCCATTGTCTTATAAGCTGGGGAGGGTCCAGGGGCGGACTTTCCACGGAAAAGTGCCCCGTTCCGCCCCACTGCATCACTGATTGAGGAGCACCATGACTGAGTCAACTCAGGCCCCGCGCCCGGATCGTCCCGAAACAGCGCAGGGTGCCGGCGGAGAGGACTCGTCGATGCTTCCCGCAGGGTCAGCTGACGTTCCCACCGCGCCGGTTCCGGAGAAGCCGCGCCGCGTCGTCATCGCCGAGGACGAGACCCTCATCCGCCTGGACATCGTCGAGACGCTTGAGGCAGAGGGGTACGAGGTCGTCGCGGAGGCGACCAACGGGGAAGAGGCCCTGGCCCTGACCCGCGAGCATGCGCCCGACCTGGTTCTCATGGACGTGAAGATGCCCGTCATGGACGGCATCACGGCGGCGGAGGCGATCGTCAAGGAGCGCATCGCGCCCGTGGTTCTCCTCACGGCCTTCAGCCAGAAGGAGCTCGTGGAGCGCGCGCGCGAAGCCGGCGCCATGGCGTACATCGTCAAGCCGTTCACGGAGGCTGACCTCATCCCGGCCATCGAGATCGCCCTCTCCCGCTTCCAGGAGCTGACCTCCCTCGAGGCCGAGGTCCAGGACCTCAAGGAGGCCTTCGAGACGCGCAAGCTCGTCGAGCGGGCCAAGTCCCTCCTGACGACCAAGCTGGGGCTCACCGAGCCGGAGGCGTTCCGCTGGATTCAGAAGACCTCCATGAACCGCCGCCTCTCCATGCGCGAGGTCGCCACCACGATCATCGAGCAGATGTAGCACCCCCCGAACGAACAGCAGCGGCCCCGGCCCTCACCGAATCGGTGGGCGCCGGGGCCGCTGGTGTCAGAGGAGGCTCAGAGGCCAGTCCGCCGAGAGAGCCGGACTACTTGTCCTCGAGCGGCCAGGGTCCGACCTTGTCCTTGACGACCTGCCCGGAGGAGTCCCGCAGCGGGCCGTGGTCCTGCGCGTCGCCCACCTTGTGGACGCGCACGGCGTTCGTCGAGCCCGACTTTCCGGGAGGCGAGCCTGCGGCGATGACGACGAAGTCCTCCTTCGTCGCGAGGCGCTCGCGGATGAGGTGCTCGTCGACCTGCTCCACCATGTCGTCCGTGTGCTTGACCATGTCCACGAGCACGGGGTTGATGCCCCAGAGGAGCGTCATCGTGTTGAGCGTGGACGTCACCGGGGTGTAGGCGAAGACCGGCTGGCCCGGGCGCAGGCGGGAGATGCGGCGAGCCGAGTCGCCCGACTGCGTGAACGTGCAGAGGAACTTGACGTCGAGCTGGTTGGCGATCTCCACGGCTGCGCGGGTGATGACGCCGCCGCGCGTCTTCGGCTGCGAGCCGAGGGGCTTGATGCGGTCCAGGCCGTGCACCTCGGTCGAGGAGATGATGCGCGCCATGGTCTGCACGGTCTCCACCGGGTAGGCGCCCACGCTGGTCTCGCCGGAGAGCATGACGGCGTCGGCGCCGTCGAGCACGGCGTTGGCGCAGTCCGAGGCCTCCGCACGGGTCGGGCGCGGGTTCTCGATCATGGACTCAAGCACCTGGGTGGCCACGATGACCGGCTTGGCCCAGCGGCGGGCGACCTCGATGGCCTGCTTCTGGACCACGGGCACGTCCTCAAGGGGCAGCTCGACGCCGAGGTCGCCGCGGGCGACCATGATCGCGTCGAACGCGTCCACGATCTCTTCGAGGTTCTCCACGGCCTGGGGCTTCTCGATCTTGGCGATCGTGGGGACGCGGCGCCCCTCCTCGTCCATGATCTCGTGGACGCGCGTGATGTCAGAGGCGTTGCGCACGAAGGAGAGGGCGATCATGTCCACGCCCTGGCGGAGGGCCCAGCGGAGGTCCTCCTCGTCCTTCTCCGAGAGGGCGGGCACGTTGACGGCCACGCCCGGCAGGTTGATGCCCTTGTTGTTGGAGACCATTCCGCCGACGACCACTTCGGTGACGACCTTGGTGTTGTCCACGGCGATCGCCCGGAGGGCCACCTTGCCGTCGTCGATGAGGAGGGGATCCCCCACGTTGACGTCCTGCGGCAGGCCCTTGAAGGTCGTGGAGCAGATCTCCTGCGTGCCGAGGATGTCCTCGACCGTGATCGTGAAGATGTCCCCGGTCGCGAGGGCGTGGGGTCCGTCGGCAAAGCGGCCGAGACGGATCTTGGGTCCCTGCAGGTCCGCGAAGATGCCGACGGGTCGCCCCAGCTCCTCCGAGGCGCGGCGGACGTTCTCGTAGGTGCTGGCATGCACGGAGTAGTCCCCGTGGCTCATGTTCATGCGAGCGACGTTGACTCCGGCCTTGATGACGGCCAGCGTGTTCTCATAGCTGGCGATGGCTGGTCCGAAAGTGGCGACGATCTTGGCACGTCTCATAAAAGGGAATCGGCTTTCTGGTCGAGTGTCTGTACGGGCGGCGGCCGCTAGAGCGCGATCGCCGCGTCCGTCGGTGCAACAGGCGCAGGGAGCTTGGTGGGCTCCTCCTCCATGAGCCACTGGTCGATGGCCGCGGCCGCTGAACGGCCCTCGGCGATCGCCCAGACGATGAGCGACTGTCCGCGTCCGGCGTCACCGGCAGCGAACACCCCTGGGGTGGAGGTCTGGTAGTAGCCATCGCGAGCGACGTTGCTGCGGGAGTCGAAATCGAGAGAGAGCTGCTCGGCCATGCCGGAGGGCTCCGGGCCTGTGAAGCCGAGGGCCAGGAAGACCACATCAGCGGGAATGACACGCTCTGTGCCCTCCTTGGGCCGACGCTCTCGACCCACGATCTCGGTCTCCGCGACGACGACGCCGGTGAGGCGCCCCTCATGCCCCTCAAACTCTACTGTAGAGGCCAGGTAGGACCTTTCGCCACCCTCTTCATGTGCGCTGGCGACCTCGAACAGCGTCGGCACCGTGGGCCACGGCTGGTGCGCCGGGCGCTCCTCGGGCGGCTGGACGCCGATCGCCAGAGTGGTCACCGAGGCCGCTCCCTGGCGGTGGGCCGTGCCGATGCAGTCTGCCCCCGTGTCGCCTCCGCCGAGGATGACGACGTGCTTGCCCTTGACGTCAATCGCCGGCGCCTCGTCAAGCCCCGCCACGGACCGGTTCACCGGCACGAGGTAGTCCATCGCGAAGTGGACGCCGTCGAGCTCTCGGCCGGGGATCGGAAGGTCGCGCGGCGTCGTCGAGCCCGTGGCGATGAGGACGGCGTCGTGCGCCTGCCGCAGCTGCTGCCACGAGATGTCCACGGAGACCGAATGCCGGAAGCGGGTGCCCTCGGCCTCCATCTGCCGCAGGCGGGCGTCGAGGATGTGCTTCTCGAGCTTGAAGTCGGGAATCCCGTAGCGCAGGAGCCCGCCGAAGCGGTCGTCGCGCTCGTAGACCACCACAGTGTGCCCGGCGCGCGTCAGCTGCTGTGCGGCGGCGAGACCCGCCGGGCCGGAGCCGACGACGGCCACCCGCTTGTGGGTCTGCCGTCCGGGCACCACAGGGTCCAGTCCCCCGTGCTCCATGAGGTGGTCCGCCAGGGTGACCTCCACCTGCTTGATCGTCACGGCCGGCTGGTTGATGCCCAGCACGCACGCGGACTCGCAGGGCGCCGGGCAGAGGCGCCCGGTCAGCTCCGGGAAGTTGTTCGTCGCCAGGAGGCGCTGCCCGGCCTCGTCGAGGCGGCCTCGGTAGGTGAGGTCGTTCCACTCGGGGATGAGGTTCCCGAGGGGGCAGCCGCTGTGGCAGAAGGGCACGCCGCAGTCCATGCAGCGGCTCGCCTGCTCGCGGACCACCGCGGGGTCCTGGGCCTCGTACACCTCTTTGTAGTCGAGCAGGCGCACCGGCACGGGGCGCCGCGGCTGGGTCTTGCGTTCAGTGTGCTTCAGGAATCCGCGTGGGTCAGCCACGGGCCACCTCCAAGATTTTGGTCCATGTCGTCTGCCCGTCCGGGTCTTCGCCGTGGAGCTCGGCCTCGGCC
>JAGLBH010000047.1 GCA_018260285.1 Arthrobacter sp.
CGGGGTCGAGGGCCGTCGGGCGGACGGGCGCACGCCGCGGGCGGGGCTTTCCGTCCCCGAGCAGGGGACGCAGGAGCGCCGCCTGGGCCTCGGCCTCCGGGCCGACCGCGCGGAGCGCCTCGCGCATGATCATGAGCGGGTGGGTGATGGACGCGTGGTCCAGGGCCCGGACGACGAGGATCCCGGGCGCGTCGGCAGCCCCTGAGGCATCGGGCGCGTCGGCGCTGAGGCCGAACCCCGGCCGCTCGTCGCCCAGCGCTGCCAGGATCGGGCTGCCCGGCCAGAAGACCGGGTCCGGCACAAGGCTCTCGCGAGAGGCGGCCAGCAGCTGAGCGTCCCGCTCGACGATCGGCCCCAGACGGGCGGCCAGGGTCTCCGCGTCCTGGGGGCTGAGCCGCAGGGGGTCTCCCTCGGGCCGCTCCGCGTGGGCGGCCAGCTGGCTGCTGACGAAGTCGGAGAACCACGAGGGGTCCATGACGGGGGCGCCCGCGCGCTGCAGGTCGAGCCGGTGAGGGGCCAGTGTGGTCCGGGCGGTCTTCCAGGCGTCCAGAAGCGCCTTCACGCGGGCAGGGGCTGCCGGTCCAGACGGTCCCGCCGGGGACGCCGCCTCCGGGCTGGCCGGAGCGGCGTCATCCGCCGGATCCGAGACCCGCAGCAGCACCCTCCCGGGCTGGGCGTCGGCGGCGATGACTCCGGCGAAGGGCTCCCCGCCGAAGCGGCGGCACTCGTCCATGAGCACCCCCGCAAAGCGGTGGGACGGGGCGAACTCCGTGCACCTCAGCTGCCCCGACCGCAGGGAGACGCGCCACGGGGTGCTCTCCTCCAGCTGCCAGCCTCCGGCCTCAAGGGCGGAGCCGGGCAGGGCGGCTGCGGCGTCGTCGGCCCAGCGGGCCAGGGCGAGGATCCGAGGATCGGAGAGAGCGGGGGAGGGCATGGGGGAGCCTTTCGCGGCGAGGAGTGAGGTCAGCCGAGCGGGGAGGGCTCGACGGGGCGCTCTTCGGTCTCGAAGACGTCGATGGTGCCGCGCGCCCGAGCAATCGCTGTGAGCCCGTGGTAGCCGATGAGGGCGGCTGCGGTGCCGAGGGCGATCCCCTCGAAGGCCACGCCTCCCACCTGCCACGTGAAGTTGCCGATGCCCATGATGAGGGCGACGGCGGCCACCATGAGGTTGATCGGGTTGGAGAACGGCACGCGGTTGGCCACCCAGATGCGCACGCCGAGCAGGCCGATCATGCCGTAGAGCACCGTGCCCGCGCCGCCGAGCACCCCCACGGGGACCGTGGCGATGGCGGCCCCGAACTTCGGGAAGAGGGAGAGGAGGATCGCGACGCCGCCGGCCACCCAGTAGGCAGCCGTCGAGTACACCTTGGACGCGGCCATGACGCCGATGTTCTCCGCATACGTCGTGGTGCCGGAGCCGCCTGCGGAGCCCGCGAGCATCGTGGCGAGGCCGTCGGCGATGAGTGCGCGGCCCGCGTAGGGGTCAAGGTCCTCCCCGGCCATGGCCGCCACGGACTTCACGTGGCCCACGTTCTCCGCGACGAGCACGAACACCACGGGGATGAAGGCGACGAGCAGAGAGGGCACGAACTCAGGCCGGTGGAACTGGGGCAGCCCGAACCAGGCGGCCTTCTCGATGGCGGAGAAGTCCACCTCGCCCCGGACGAGGGCCGTGACGTAGCCGGCGGCCACGCCGATGAGGATGGACAGGCGGCTCAGAAGGCCCTTGAAGAGGACGACGCTCACGAGGATCGCCGCGATCGTGACGAGGGCGGTCACCGGGGACTTCTCCACATTGGCCTTGGCCGCCGGGGCCAGGTTGAGGCCGATGAGCGCCACGATGGCGCCAGTGACCACGGGAGGCATGAGCCGGGAGATCCAGCCGGAGCCCACCACCTGGACCAGGACGCCGACGAGTGCCAGGAGCAGGCCCGCCACGACGATCCCGCCCAGGGCCGCGCCCATGCCGCCCGCCGGGGAGGCCATGGCCGCCATGATGGGGGCGATGAACGCGAAGCTGGACCCGAGGTAGCTCGGCACCCGGTTGCGGGTCAGCAGAAGGAAGATCAGCGTGCCCACGCCCGAGAACATGAGGGTCGTGGCGGGAGGGAAGCCGGTCAGCGCGGGGACGAGGAACGTGGCCCCGAACATCGCGACGACGTGCTGCGCGCCGATGCCCGCCGTCCTGCCCCAGGAGAGCCGCTCGAGCGGTGCGACGAAGGATCCGGGGATGGGGGCGCCGCCGTCGCCGTGAAGTGTCCAAGGAAGTGCCATAGGAGACAGTGTATTGCGCCTAGTGTTAGAGGGGTGAAGACACATGACTCAGCCCCCCGCAGAGCCGCGATGGTCCGCCTCCTCGTCTCCGCGGGCGCAGGCCTCGCCGCGGGGCTCCTGGTCTCCCTGGCGGGCCTGGACAACCGATGGTTCCAGGACAGCTCGGTCATCATCGCGCTCTCGAGCGGGTGGACGGTCGGGGCAGGGGTCTTCGTGATCCTCATCGTCGCCGATCTCTGGCGGCTCGACGGCCCGAGGACCCGCGCCTGGGGCACCCGTGAGGACCCCTCCCGCGGCTGGTCCCGCTCCATCATCATCGCGGCCGCGTTCGTGGCGCTCGCGGCTGTCGGCGCGCTCATGGCCAAGTCCCAGAGCGCCAAGGGGGCCTCGGTCTTTCTCGTGGCAGGGCTGGCCGTGGCCACGGTCTTCGCGGCCTGGTTCCTCATCCACACGGTCTACACCCTCCGCTACGCGGAGATGTACTACGCGCTCGACGACGACGGCGGATCCCGTGCGGCGGCCAACCCCGCAGAGCTCGAGGCGCAGAAGAGCACGAAGCCGATCGACTTCCCCGGCGTCGCGGAGCCCTGTTACGCGGACTTCGCCTACTTCGCGTTCAACCTGGGCCTCACGTACCAGGTCTCGGACACCACGGTGGGCAGGACGGCCCTGCGCCGGGTGATCCTCGTGCACTGCCTCCTCTCCTACCTCTACAGCACCGCGATTCTCGCGACGATCATCAACGTGGTCATCGGCCTCATGCAGTCCCCGAGCTAGGCGGAGGCGTCCCAGTCGGCACGGAGGGCGGCAGCCGCCTCGGCAGGGGACGGGGCCGCGCAGATCGCCGAGACCACGGCCATGCCTCCGGCCCCAGCGGCCCGAACACGGGCGGCGTCCCCGAGGCCGAGGCCGCCGATGGCCACCGTGTCCACCGGGAGGTCCGCGGCGAGGGAGAGAAAGCGCGCCAGCCCGTCGAAGCCCTTGGGGGAGGGGGCGTTCGCCTTCGACGTCGTTGACCTCACGGTTCCGACGCCGATGGCGCTGACGGTCCCGCGCGGCAGTGCGCGCAGAGCCTCGAGGTGAGAGGGGGCGTCGCAGGTGAGCCCGATGAGCGCGTCCGGGCCCAGGGCCTCGCGCGCGTCACGGGGAGAGCCGTCCGACTGGCCCATGTGGACGCCGTCGAGGGGCACCCCCTCGCGCCGGAGCCGCACGGCGGTCTCCACGAAGTCGTTGAGGAGGAGGCAGGCCCGGCCCTCGGTGAAGGGAGCCACGCTCCGCACGAGCTCCTCCGCCTCGGCGGGGGTGAGGTCTTTGGCCCGGATCTGGACGGCGCGCACGCCTGCGGCGACGGCCTGGTCCACGACCTGGGGCAGGGTGAGGGAATGGACGCCGCGCTCGGCCGCTGAGCGAGTCACGCCCGTGTCTGCAACGAGGTATACGGAGTAGTCGGTCACATGTCAGACGTTATCGTTTGGAGCTATAGGATGACAATGGACTGATCGGCCTGGACAGGAGAGCACGCTGTGACCGTGGAGCAGGAGGCCCCCGTGGAGAGCCGGCGCGCGCCTGCCCTGGAGTGGGCGGCGGGGCTGGTTCTCATCGGGCTGGCCCTCTGGGCCTCGACCCTCCACGGGACGGACCTCAAGGTGTACCGCGCCGGCGTCCACATGCTTCTCGAGAACCCTGAGCGGGTGTACGCCCCCGGTCTCGAGTACGCCCCGGGCAAGAGCCTGCCGTTCACCTACCCGCCCTTCGCTGCGCTCCTCATGGTGCCGCTGGGCCTGCTCTCCTTCCCCGTGGCGAACGGGCTGCACGCCGCTCTCTCCGTGGGGCTGCTCTACCTGGTGTGCCGTGACTTCGCCCCGCGGGCGGCCAGCCTCCTGCCGGAGCGGTGGGCCCGGTTCTGCACGCCCGTCCTTCTGACAGCCCTCGCCTGCTGGACCGGCCCCTTCCGGGACTCCCTGGCCATGGGGCAGATCAACATTCCGCTCTTCGCCGTCATCTACCTCGCGTGCGCGCGCTGGGGGCTCGGCGTCCTCGCGGGCGCGGCCATCGGCCTGGCGGGGGCCGTGAAGCTCACGCCGCTGGCCCTGGGCCTCGTTCCCCTCGCCCGCGGCAGATGGCGCATGCTCGGAGGAATCGCCGCAGGCTTCCTCGTGCCGACCCTCCTCGCCTGGTGGGCGATGCCCGGCCTCTCCCGGCAGTTCTGGCTCTCCGCTGTGCGGGACCCTGCGCGGGTCGGCGGAGTGGGGTACTGGGACAACATCTCCTTCGAGGGGGTGCTCGCCCGGTTCGGCATGGACATGAAGGGCATCTGGTTCCTGGCCTCGGTGGCCCTAGTCTTCCTCGTCTTCGCCGCGCTCAGCGGGCTGAGGGGCCGCCTGGACATGCCGGCCCAGCTGGGGCTGGCGGCGAGCGCCATGCTCGCGGTCTCCCCGATCTCCTGGTCCCACCACGCCACGTGGTTCGGCCTCATCGTCTATGCGTGGGTGAGCGTGGCCCGGTCCACGGGGCGCTGCCGCGCGGCTCTCTCTGCAGTCGCGGGATTCTTCGGGGTGTTCATGGGCATCGGCATGCCCGTCTTCCACTGGGCTGCCGCTCAGATCCCCGGGGCGGAGGGCTCGCTGGCATGGAAGATCTTCGCCTCGATGCCCGCCCTGGCGCTGGTCGTCGGCGGAGTCCTCTCCTTCCGCGCTATCCTGACCATGCCGGGCCGTCCTGGCCTCTTCGGCCGTCCTGCGTCTTTCCCGGCGTCTTTCCCGGTCCGCATCGTGCGGCGCCGACCAGTCTCCTTCACCACGAAAGCCGTTCGCCATGAGTAACCCGTATTACGAGAGCCCCTCTCAGCAGCCCACTCCGCCGTCGCCCGCGCCCGGAGTGCCTCTCCAGCCCTACGGCCAGGCTGCAGGGCAGCCCTACGACCAGCCGTACGCGTACCACGCAGGCGGCCAGGCGCCGCAGGGCGGCACGAGCCAGGGGCTCAGCATCACCTCGCTTGTGCTCGGCGTGGCCAACTTCTTCGGATTCGGCTTCCTGCTCATCCCGCCGATCGCGGGCGTGATTCTGGGCCATATCGGCCTGAAGAAGGAGCCGGCCGGTCGCGGCATGGCCATCGCGGGCCTCGTGCTCAACTACCTCATGCTGCTCTTGATCCTGGGGTTCGTGCTCTTCTTCGTCTGGGCCGTGATCGCGGCCGGCGACTCGTCAGACTCGTTCCCCTCGCCCTCGACGCACGCCCCGTCGATGGATCCCTCTCTCAGCCCGGATCCCTCCCTCAGCCCGGAGCCCTCGAGCAGCCCGCTGCCCACCGGGCGAGTCGTCTAGGCGGCCCGTCCGGCGTCGTCCTCTGGGGGAGGACGACGCCCGGGGCGACCGTCTGCAGGACAGGGAACCGGCTACAGGACTCCTCGCATGAGCGCCGAGATGCGCTTGGCGCCCACGAGCATGACGACGCCGAAGAGCACGCTTGCCGCGCCCACGGTGACGAAGTAGGGCACTTCGTTGGCGGGGTCGTAGTACTTGGAGACCGTGCCCGCGAGCGTGGTGCCGATCGAGGACGCGAGGAAGTTCAGCGCCACCATCTGGGTGGGGAACTTGGACGGAGCCAGCTTCGTGGCCAGGGAGAGGCCGATCGGGGAGAGCATGAGCTCGCCCATCGTGAAGAGGAAGAGCACCGCCACGAGCACGAGCACCGGCGTGAGCGCGGCCCCGTTGGCGAACGGGATGAACACGAAGTACGCGAGCCCGATGATGACGAGGCTCATGCCGAACTTCTGGGGGCTCGACGGCGCGCGCTTGCCCAGCTTGAGCCACAGCCCCGCGAGCACCGCCGCGAAGACGATGACGAAGAACGAGTTGATCGACTGGATCCAGGACGGCGGGAACTCCCACGAGCCGATCCGGCGGTCCAGACGCTCGTCCGAGTACAGCGCGATGAACGTGAACTGCTGCTGGAACAGGGTCCAGAACATCGCCGCCCCGATGAAGAGCGGGATGAAGGCCTTGACGCGCGAGCGCTCGGTCTCCGTGGTCTCGGGGTCCCGGAGCATCATCGCGAAGAAGACGACCGCCATGACGACGGCGATGCCCGCGATGATCCAGTCCAGCGAATCCGTGGCCAGGCCGATCCACAGGGCCAGGGCCATGAGGGCCAGCCCGCCGCCGACCACGGGGAGGATCTGCTTGCGCGCAGCGCCCTCAAGCCGGTTCGAGGCCCGGTAGGCCTCCGCCGGGAAGCGCTTGCGGCCCATCGCGTAGACGGCCAGGCCGATCGCCATGCCGACCGCCGCCGCGCCGAAGCCGTAGTGGAAGCCGTAGGAGGTCTGCAGCCAGCCGGTCATGAGCGGCCCGAAGAGCGCGCCGATGTTGATGCCCATGTAGAAGATCGAGAAGCCCGAGTCCCGGCGCGGGTCCTCCCGCGCGTACAGGGTTCCGACGACGGCGGTGGCGTTGGCCTTGAGGCCGCCGGAGCCGACTGCCACGAGGACGAGGCCCGTCATGAGCCCGGCCGCCCCGGGGAGGAGGGCCAGGGCAATGTGGCCCAGCATGATGAGGATGCCCGAGCCGAAGAGCGTGCGCTCCTTGCCGAGCACCCGGTCCGCGATCCACGCGCCCAGGATGGACATGAGGAAGACGCTGCCGCCGTAGGCCCCGACGATGCCGAGCGCCGTGGTCTTGTCGAAGCCGAGACCGCCCTGGGCGGCCGAGTAGTAGATGTAGTAGGCCAGGATGCCCTGCATGCCGTAGAAGGAGAAGCGCTCCCACAGCTCCAGCATGAAGAGCACGCCCAGGGGCTTGGGGTGGCCGAACATGGCCGTGTCGTCGGACCCGATGCCCGTGGGGGCCTGGTCCGGAGTCGAGGATGTCGTTGAGGAAGTCACAATGACTCATCTTAACCCTGCTATGCGCTCCGCCCTCCGGGCCGAGAACCGCCGCGAGCGCCGGGCGGGAGCAGGATAGCCTGGGAGCAGCAGATACCACCCCCAGAAAGGCCCCACCGTGCACCAGGCAGAGAACATCTCCGTGACAGACGTCAAGACGGACCAGCCCATCCTCGACGTGCGCGAGCAGGACGAGTGGGACGCAGGGCACATCCCCAACGCCGTGCACATTCCCCTGGGCGAGCTCCCCCTGCGCCTCGACGAGCTCGATGCCGACGCCGACTACCAGGTCATCTGCCTGCGCGGCGGCCGCTCCGCCCAGGCCGTCCAGTGGCTCACGGGCCAGGGCTACTCCGTGGTCAACGTGGCCGGGGGCATGGACGCGTGGGCCGAGGCCGGGCGGGAGATCACCTCCGACGCCGGCGAGCCCTTCGTCAAGGGCCACTGATGAAGTACTCCTACCTGGGCCCCTCCGGCACGTTCACGGAGGCGGCCCTTCTTCAGGTGCCCGGCGCGCGCGAGGCCGATCGCCTGCCCGCGCCCTCCGTGCCCGCCGCGCTCCAGTCCGTGCGGGCCGGGGAGACGGACGCCGCGATGGTGCCCATCGAGAACTCCGTCGAGGGGGGCGTCTCCGCGACGCTCGACGCGATCGCGGCCGGCGACGAGCTGCGGATCCTCTCCGAGCACCTCGTGCCGATCAGCTTTGTTCTGGCAGTGCGCCCCGGCGTCGTGCTCTCAGAGGTGCGCGGAATCTCCACGCACGGTCACGCGTGGGCCCAGGTGAGCGAGTGGGTGTCCGCGCACCTTCCGGAGAGCGACTACTTCCCGGCGGGGTCGACGGCGGGGGCCGCCCTCGAGCTCTCCCGCGGGGAGGCGCCGTTCGAGGCGGCGGTGTGCTCGCCCCTCGTGGCCGAGCAGCTCGGGCTCGAGGTGCTCGCGGAGAACATCGGCAATGTGGCGGACGCGGTGACTCGGTTCATCCTCGTCGGCCGGCGCGGCCAGATCCCGGCGCCGACGGGCGCGGACAAGACGACCCTCGTCGTGCCGCTGCCCGAGGACCGGCCGGGCGCGCTCATGGACATCCTGGACCAGTTCGCCACGCGCGGGGTCAACCTCAACCGGATCGAGTCCCGGCCGACGGGGCAGGGGATCGGCTCCTACTTCTTTTCGATCGACGTCGACGGGCACATCCACGAGGCCCGCCTGGCCGCGGCGCTGCGCGGGCTCCACCGGATCACGACGGTGGTCTTCCTCGGCTCGTACCCCCGGGCGGACGGGCTGCCCGTGGCGGTCCAGCCGCACACCTCCGACGAGGCGTACCGGTCCGCCGACGAGTGGTTCAAGACGCTCTAGGCGGCTCAGGGCGGTTCGGGCTGAGCCCGCTCCGGGGCGGGCGCGGCTCAGGGCCCCGGGACGCGGACGGTGAGGGAGCGCGGCAGGATGCGCGCCTCCAGGCGGACGGCCTCGCCGGAGAGGTCCCCGTCCAGCTGCGTGCCCATCGGCTCCTGGGTGCGGACGGAGATCTTCGTGGCGTGCTCGTACTTCATGACGGGGATGTCCGCCTTCGAGCGGCTGATCGTCTTGAGGGCGATCCACCCCCAGCCCAGCACGTTTCGCGGAGACATGGTGACGATGGAGAGCTGGCCGTCGTCGACCTCCGCCCCTGGGATGAAGTCCAGGCCCGTGGGAAGGCGCCCCAGGTTGGCGAAGAGGATGCTGCGCACCTTCTTGCGCACGTACGGGCCGCCGTTGAGGCTGACCTCGACGTCCTTGCGCTCGCCGGGAAGAAGGCGAATGCCCGCGTCCGTGTAGGCGAGCCAGCCGAAGCGCTTCTTGAGGTCGTCATTCGTGGCGGCGATGACCTCCGCGTCCAGGCCGATGCCGCCCATGACGAGGAACGTGCTCTTCTTCGTGATGCCAGCGGAGTTCTCGATCTCGATGACGGCCGTGTCGATCCGGCGGGGGCGGCCGTCCAGGGCGGCATCGATCGCGGCGTCCAGCGCCTTCGGGTCCAGCTTGGACGGGTCGATGCCCACGTTGCGGGCCAGCAGGTTGCCTGTGCCGAGCGGGACGATGCCCATGGGCACGCGGTCCGGGTTGAGGTTCTCGTTCGCGAGCACGCTCGCGATCTCCCGCACGGTGCCGTCGCCGCCGGCGGAGAGGACGAGCGTGGCGCCGCGCGCCAGGGCGTCCTCCGTCTGGCGGGCCCCCGGGCTCTCGACGGTGGTCTCCAGGACGAGCGGGGCCGCCCAGCCGCGCACGGCGCAGGCAAGCCGGACCTGGCGAAGGGCCCGGTCGGCGTCGTTCTTCGAGGGGTTGAGAATGAGGGCCACTCGCGGACTCTCGACGCGCCCCCGGGTGCCCCAGGTGTCGCTCGGGTGGGCATTGGCGGAGACGCGCTGATCCGCGTCCGCGAGGGCCTCGAGCGAGCGCCCCTGGAGCTCCTCCCGCTCGGCGCGACGCCCCGCGGCCCGTCCCGCGCGATACGCGACTGCCGGAAGGGCGATGAGCACCGCGACCAGGCAGGCCCAGGCCCAGAGGGGCAGGGCGACGAGGGTTGTGAAAGTCATAAGGCCAGCCTAATGCCCGGGGGAGCGGCGGCGGGAGGAGGGGGCTTGGCGCGGGTCGATATGATGGCAGAGTGATTGACGTCAAGCATCTCTGCGAAAACCCGTCCGTATACAAGGCCTCCCTCCGCGCTCGCGGCGCCGACGAGTCGGTGGTTGACGCTGTGATCGAGGCGGATGCGCTCCGCCGCTCCTCGATTGCCCAGTTCGAGTCCCTGCGGGCTGAGCAGAAGGCCTTCGGCAAGAAGGTCGCCGCCGCCCAGGGCGACGAGAAGAAGGCGCTCCTCGCCGAGGTGCAGGAGCTCGCCGCGAACGTCAAGAAGGCCGACGCCGATGCTGCCGCCGCTCAGACCCGCCTGACCGAGCTGGCCCGCTCCATCCCGAACCTCGTGATCGATGGCGTCCCCGCAGGCGGCGAAGACGACTTTGTCACGGTGAAAACCGTGGGCGAGCGCCCCGTATTCGACTTCGAGCCGCGTGACCACCTCGAGATCGGCGAGAAGATCGGCGCTCTGGACATGGAGCGCGGCGCGAAGGTCTCCGGCTCGCGGTTCTACTTCCTCAAGGGCGTGGGCGCCCGGCTGGAGATCGCCCTCATGAACATGGCGCTCGACCAGGCCCTCGAGGCCGGGTTCGAGCCGATGATCACGCCGACCCTCGTCCGCCCCGAGACCATGCAGGGCACCGGGTTCGACGTGGCGCACGACGACGAGATCTACCGCCTGGCCGAAGACGACCTCTACCTTGTGGGCACGTCCGAGGTGGCCCTTGCCGGGTACCACGCCAACGAGATCCTCGACCTGTCCGCAG
>JAGLBH010000048.1 GCA_018260285.1 Arthrobacter sp.
CCAGAGCTGGCTCCCGTGATCAGGATAGTCTGGCCGGAATACGTGGAAGAGTTCATTTCTTCAGCCTAAACGGGTGACGTGAACAGAGCGAGAGACGGACATGGAAAAGACGGAGCAGTCTGAATCGGGAGAGTGGAGAACTCAGCGCCCCTGCACGCGGGCAACCCGCTGGGTGATCGTCCTCGCGGCCGGGGCGTTCGTCGTCAGCGGTCTCATGCCATGGTTTAAGGGCGGGGAAGCGGTTAACCCCATGCTGCTCATTGTCCCCGCTTTCATGGCCGGGGTCATGCTCATGTATGCGACCCCGACGATCACGCTCGCTGCGGACTCCCGGGGCGTTCGAGCGAGCGGGTATGTTTCCGGGGACGTCAACTATCTCTGGAATGAGATCACCGCCATCGAAGCGGTGGCCGCTCCGCGCGAGAAGAGGACTCCTGCTTTTTTCCACCTCATCGGCGGGGTCAATTTTCGGGATCCCGAGCGGTTCAATATCGGGGGATCTTTCGTGCGGATTTATACGGCACGGGAGAGCGTCTCCGTCTCCTGCCCAGACCCGGAGGCGTTTATGAAGATCGCACGGCGCTGCCGCCCGGACCTCGGCTGGGCAGAGCCATCCGCAGCCGAACCGCACGGGGATCATCTCACCCCACGCCGTTCAGAGGAGGCCGGTCAGGTCTCCGGGGTCCAGGGATCCCCGGCGATCGGAGAGAGGGTCTGGCTCACGAGCATGGCAGGAGGGGACGCTCGGGAGCGTGAGCGCCGGCTGGCACTCTATGCGCCCCTCCTTTTCCTGCCGACTGCGCTGGTGCTCTTTGTCGGGCATCGATGGATCACCGGGCAGATCTTCATGGCACTCTGGTTCGCGAACCTGGCACTCATGATTCTTCTCTACCGGTGGACTCTGTATTCGACTCTCCAGGTTCAGGCCGATGGGCTCACGTTCTTCATCATGCCTCGATCGTGGGCGAGGTATCAGTGGGCGTCGATCACAAGCATCCGCCTGAAACGGGCCGAGGAGTTCTCCTGGTTTGACCGCTATCTGCGGTTCCTGATCCCAGGGCGGCGATCGTATTTCGGTGGCGATGCTCTGGTAGTCAGCACCCGCTACGGACAGCATGTCCACTCGGTGCGCGAAGCAGAGAGCGTTCTGAGAGAGATCGCCCGGCAGCACCCGACACTGGTGGAGGGAGGGCGCGATGGACTTCAGTAACCCGACCCCCTACACACGGGATTTCCCGGAGGAGTCGCCGACTCCCTCGGAGGTCATCCGTCTGCGATCCGGCGGGCATTCGCTCACCCGCATCACCCTGACTCTCTCCCCGAAAGGAGTGGACGCGCGTGCCGCAGGGCAGTGGAGCCTTGGCCACGCCTGGGGAGAGCTTGACGAGGTGGTCTTCCTCCCGGCGCATCTCTATCAGCAGGAGTGGCAGCGCAGCCGGGTCGGGGGCACCCTGGGGACACCTGCGGATGTGGGCTGGATCCTGTGGAGTGTCGTCGTCTCGCAGAGCCTGTATCGCGGGGGATCCTTCATCCGCCTGACGACACGCCGAGGGGTCTACTTCTACGGGTGCGATCAGCCGGCGGAGTTTCGGCGCGGACTGGCCCTGTATCGCCCGGATCTGCTGCCCGCGTGGGATGCACACTCGGCAGGGTCACCCCTGAGCGGCCAGTCGGCGTCGTCCGAGAGTCCCCAGCAGGAATGGTCGGTGCGAACCGTGAGCGGATGGGGCTGGGCGCCCTGGGCGGTGCTGGGACTCTTCGTCCTGGTCATTGCCTCGCAGCCAGTGCTCAGGGGCGGTGAGAGCGCGCTCGGGTGGGGCGTGGCCCTCACGGTCATCGCCATGGCAGCCTGGGTGCTGCTGTCCGCAATGAGAACGCGGTACATCATAGGTCAGGAGGGCCTGACCGTTCGGCGCTTCCCGCTCCCGGGCTGCTTCATGGCCTGGGGCGAGGTCGTCAGCGCAGAGGTCTGCGAAGGCCATGACGGCTGGCGAGGTGCTGGCAGAGGTGTTCACCTGTCGACCCGCACCCGCGACGAGCACATCCCGTGCCCTCACCCCGAGTCCGCGCTCGAGGCGATGAAGAAGGCGATGCCAGCAGCGAGGGTGTCTGAGGAGGGGACGACGACGCAGGGGCAGCCTCCGTTCACGTCGCATCGATGGGAGGGCCGGCCGACGCTTGACGGCCTGAAAGGGCCGCTCCTCGGCTTGGCCGTGCTGTGGGCTGTGGGGGTGCTGCTTGTGCTCCTCTTCCGGTGGCCTGTCGGCCCGGTTCCCCTGATCGTGATCATCGTGCACGTGTGCGTCAAGCTCGTTCTCTTTCTGAAGACCTGGCATCCGACGGTTCTTACGGTCGCTGAGGACGGGGTCTACGTTCAGACCGCTGCCGGGGAAGTTCCGGATCAGGTGCTGTGGAGTTCGCTGACCGTGGCACGCCGGGCGGAACGCACGCAGGGGCAGGCGTGGGGCGTCATCCTGAATGTCGTCCTCTCCCGGTACTCGACTGGCTCGGACGTCGGCGGCCCGCTGGTCGAGGTGGGGTCCCGGTGGTTCACGTGGAAGATCTCCTGCCCAGAGCCGGAGGACTTCCTCGCGGCTGTCTACCGCTACCGGCCGGATTGTGAGGAGTGAGAAAAGCTGCGCCGCGTCAGAATCGCTGCCACGATCTGGACTGCCCCGAGAGCGCACCAGAGAAGAACAGTGGTGTGCGTGCCGACGGTCGCACCCATCCAGCCGCCGACCAGTGCTCCGGCAGGAACAGACCCCATCCCCACCGTCCCGAGAATGCCGTAGGTCTTTGAAAGAAGGCTCTTCCGGAAGAACGATCCCACCCACGAGAAGAGGGAGACGTTGAAGACTGACATCGTGAATCCGTACACCACAGTTTGCGTCAGGACGATGGCGGCGGCCCAGCCAGGGACAAGGTACGCCGCCCACAGGGCAGCCATGCAGGCCAGGAGAATGACGGGGGCTATGGCTCTGACCCCTGCAAAACCGATTCTTCGGTAGGCCCAGCCGGATGAGAGGGCGCCGAGCACCCCGCCGAGGGACCCTGCCGACAAGACGACTCCGATGAAACCGAAGTCAAAATCAAGCTCTCGATTGAGGTAGATCGTTTCTACGCTCGAGACAAAGGCAAGGCCGAAATTGTTGATGAAGAGTAGCAGACACACCGAGAGAAGGGGCCTGCTGAGGATCTTCTTCTGTCTGCTCCTCGTCGTTTCTTCTTCGGGCAGGACGGATTCAAAGGCTGAGACGCGGAGCATGAGAACGGAGGCCACCACAGAACAGAGCACTCCTGCAGCGAGAAGGGGACTGGGTCCCGTTTCCTGGATGAGAATGCCTGCGAACGCCGGTATGAGTACGCCGCATGACTGCGTCAGGGAGTTCCGCCGCCCGTTGACCCCAGGCAGATCAGAGTCCTCGAAGAGCCTCGGAACCGCCGAGGACGAGCTGATCTGGTGGAAAGTCGCAGATATTCCTGCGGCAGCAGAGATGGCCCAGACCCATTGGACCGTGAGCGACGACGCCTGCAGCAGGAGCAGCAGAGAAAGGATCAGAAGGGCATCGGCAGCCGAGGCAGCAGACTGCACCGTGGAGAGTGTGAACCGGCCGATGAAGTACCCGATGGGGATCGAGAGAAAAAGATGCCCCGCGGTTTCAAGCGCATTGGCCACGCCCACATCCAGGGGAGAGGCATGAAGGGTCTTGACCAGAATGAAGTCATTTGTCTGGGCGACGAATAGCCCGGCCACTGTGGAGAAGAAGAGAGCTGGCCAATAGACTGCGGTGAGGCGTGCTCTGTCCACTGCTTCGGCCTTTCACGTGACTGAGGGCCATCATACTCACAGGCTGAGAGCAATGTGCTGATCGACCGGGTGCCCGCCCGCATCATGACATGAAGGGCAACCGCCACAGAATAGACAAGAACGGACCGACGCATGAATCCCGTCACCTGGGAGGCAGACAGCCACCTGGTCGCCAGAACCCGCATCACCGCGGATGACGATGGTCTCACCATCCGCCCCGGAATCGCCGCCAGCCGTCACTATGCCTGGTCAGAGATTCTCCGCGCAGACTGGGGCGAGGGGCGGGAGACTCAGGAGAACGGGCTCCTGTCTCTGACAACGCCTCAGCGTCGAGCCACAGACCCCGATTACCTCTACGCGGGCGGGCCGTGGGTCAGAATCACCTCCACCGGCTCCCACTGGCGCATCTCACACCCGGACCCTGAGGCGCTCATCCGGATCATTCGCGCACAGGCTCCCCACGCCCTCATCGGAACAGAGGAGGATGAAGAGCCCACCGAATGGACGACGACGAAGAGCGGCCTATCCCCGGACGCCGCCGAACAGAGGGTGCGCTTTGCGGCTGTGCTCTGTGCGGTGGTCGGGTTCATCGCTGTGGGATCCTCGGCAAGCTCCTTCGGTGGCGGGATGGGGTCCATACCGGTCGTGGCCGCCGTGCTCGGCGCTGCTTTTCTTCTCTGGGTGCTGGCAGCGGCTCGTTATCTCCATACCGTTCGCCTGATCATGGTTCCCCAAGGGGTTCAGGTGCGCGTCGAGCCGTGGTCCACACAGGTCATCCGGTGGAGCCAGATGAGGGAGATCAGGGTGCGTGAGGAGGGGGAATTCTCCTGGGCACGCAGGGATCTCGGTGTGTTTCTTCCGGGACAGCGAACCTACGTCGGCGGCCGTGCTCTGCAGATCGTCCACGCCACCGGCGCCGTTGACGTCTCTCTGCGGAACCCGGAAGAGGCGGCCCGAGCACTCGAAGCAGGCCGGAATCGCGCCGCGCACGAGGGATAGACCTGATCTGATCCCTGTCTGGCTGACAGTAAGCTTCCCTTATGGAATCCCGGACCTCTGCCGCGCACAACTCTGAGTGGCATCACACATGGACCGCTCGCCGCCCGTTCTACTACCCCAGCATGGTGCTGTTCGTCCTGCTGGTGGCTGTGCTGGCCGGGCTGCTCATTCGAGAGGCTCTGGTGAACCACGACACCGCCATCTACTTCACCCCTCTCGTTTTCATTCCGGTGCTCCTGATGTTCTGGGCCAGTGCCTTCTCCGTGGTGCGTCTGAGGTGCAGCGACCGCTCTCTTCGGATCACCGGTTTCTGGATTCACGACGACACCTACACGTGGGATGAGCTCACGGGTGTGGAAAGCCACCCGAATCGGGCAGCGCCGCAGACTCCAGCCCTTCTGGGAGCCCTGTCTCGGAACATGCAAGGGGCGCCCCGCAGCCTCGACATCGGCGGTCCTGCCGTGCGCATCCAGACCCTGCGGGAAGACCGGTGGGTCTCCTGTCCGGACCCCGAGGCCTTTCTCGAGGAGGCTCGTCGTCACAGGCCTGACCTCGTCACGCGCCAGGCGGCCTCGGACTCCGGGCCGGAGGAGAGCCTGAGTCTCAGGCCGCGAGGAGGGTCATCCGATGTGGGGGACGCTGGCACAGCAGACTGGGACAGTCCGGCCGTGCTGCGCGGTCTCCAGGGGACGAGCGCCGGGGGCGGATCGCAGGCGACTCGGGCTGCCTCTGCTGACAGCGTCACATGGACATCCGCTCCTGGCCCTCTCTTCGGCTCCACGATCCTCACCGCGGTCATGACTGCTGCCAGCGTGCTCGTTCCCCTCGCCCTCATAGTGCTCGAAAAACTGGATCTCGGATTCGACTCGCATACCCCCGGAGCGCTCCCGGCGCTGGGCCTCAGTGTTCTGCTCATGATTTACCTCAGCGCGCGGTCCAGTCTCAAGAACGAGATCACCGTGAACTCGCGGGGCGTGCAGGCAGTCCACGCCGGAGGCTTCACTCGCGGATGGGAGTGGTCCGCGATCACCGGCGTCCGGGTCCGCCCGGCAGAGTCCTCCACCTGGGTCCAGCGTCACCTGGGATGGATGGGCGGGAAGGGCCGCGGCTATTTCGGCGGCCAGGCGGTGGAGATCACGACGACGAGGGAAAAGCCCGTCTCCTTCTCCAGCCCCGACGCGCAGGAGATCGCCCGGGCCATCGAGGCCCGTCTGCGCGGGGCAGGCAGCCTCACGCCGGGAGAGGCTGCTCCTCCAGCGACATAGAAAGCCGGTAGCGATCGGCCCTGTAGGTGGAGACGCAGAACTCAATGGGTCGCGTCTCACCCCCGACCACGGTCACGGACTCTCGTTCGAAGACGAGGACGGGCGACCCGGCGGGGACCTCAAGGTCGGCGGCACTCTCAGGAGAGGCGGCGTCAGCAGCGACGGTCTGGTGCGCCTGCACGACGGGCACGCCCCACGAGGAGAGCAGCCCGTACAGGGATCCCGTGAGGTCCGCGTCAAGCAGCCCTGGGGTCATCTCGAGGGGGAGCCAGCAGTCGTCCACGCTGACTGGCAGCTGGTTCCCGAGCCTCAGCCTCTTGACATGGTGGGCGCGTTCGCCGGGGCCCAGGCCCAGGAAGTGGGCCACGCGCTCCGGAGGCACCTCTGCGGCGGCCAGGAGGATCCGTGTGGCGGGATCGATGCCGGACTGCCGCATGTCCTCGTTGAAGGACGCGAGATGGAGCGAGGACTGGATCTGCCCGTGGGAGACGAACGTGCCCTTTCCGTGCACCCGCACGAGCACGCCTTCAGCGCAGAGGTCGGCAATGGCCCGTCGGATCGTGATGCGGGAGACCCCGTAAGTGGACTCGAGAACGCGTTCGCCCGGGAGGGCCGCTCCCGGGCGCAGCTCCTGCGTGACCATTGCGCGGATGTCCCTGCGGACTGCTTCGTGTTTGAGTATGGGAACGCCGTCCGTCATACAGCGCAGATTACCGTCAGAGGGGCAGAGCGAAAAGCGGGCGTCCGGCGTCGACCGTCTCGCCGAGGACCTCCGAGGTGACGGAGTCCGCTGCGGAGTCAAGAATGACCACCGGGCACGTGGCGGAGAGGCCCTCGGCGCGGATGGCAGCCACGTCAGCCTCGACCATGAGATCGCCGGCAGACACCGTGTCCCCCTGCTGCGCGTGCACCGTGAAGCCGCGCCCTTTGAGGCTGACCGTGTCGATGCCGATGTGCACCAGGACGCCCGTCCCGCTCTCGTGCAGCAGCACGAAGGCATGCGGGTGGACCTTGACGACTTTTCCGTCCACGGGAGCGCAGACCTGCACTGTGCCCGCATCGTCGACGGGCTCGACCGTCACGCCGCCTCCGACCATTCCCTGGCTGAATACCGGGTCCGGCACCTCGGCGAGAGGCCGCACCGTGCCGGCCAGGGGAGAGAGGAGCATCGTCCGCTCCGTCACAGAAGGTCCTGGATGTCCTCAGCCAGGGAGTCGGCCTCCGGGCCCACGATGACCTGGACGATTCCTCCCTGGACGACGACGCCGTGCGCCCCGAGGGACTTCAGTGCAGCCTGGTCCACGAGCGAGCTGTCGGCGATCTCGCAGCGCAGGCGGGTGATGCAGCCTTCGATGTCCTCGACGTTGTCCGAACCGCCCAGCGCGGTCAGGATGTCCTGTGCTTTGCTCATGGCCACTCCTCAGAGAGATAGATCACTGGTTATAATCAGTGATCATATCTCAGACCTCCTCAGGAGTCATCATGACCACGGAAAGCAGCGTCACCGGCGCAGAGACACCCGCCGCCTCGCCGAAGGGCGCACCCAAGGGCGACGGCCCCGCCATGAAAGTCCTCCAGCGGTTCGGGCGCAGCCTCATGCTGCCGATCGCCGCCCTGCCGGCAGCCGCACTGCTCCTGCGCCTCGGGCAGGACGACATGCTCGGGAAATTCGACTCCCTCACAGTCGCGGCCCATGTCATCGGCGCGGCGGGCGGCGCCCTCTTCGACAACTTGCCGCTGCTGTTCGCGGTCGGCATCTCCTTCGGGTTCGCCAAGAAGGGCGACGGGTCGACGGCGTTGGCCGCCGTCGTCGGCTATCTCGTCATGACCAACGTCTTCAAGGTCATGGCCCCGGTTGTCCTCGGAGCCCCGGCCGCAGGGGAGAAGGACCCCGTCATCAACTACGGAGTGCTGGCCGGCATTCTCATCGGCCTGACGTCCGCCCTCCTGTGGCAGCGGTTCCACCGGACCAAGCTGCCGGACTGGCTGGGCTTCTTCAGCGGCCGGCGTCTCGTCCCGATTCTCACCTCTCTGGCGGCCCTGGTCCTCGGCGTGGTGCTCAGCCTCATCTACCCGCTCTTCAACAGCGGGCTGACCTCGCTCGGCGACTTCGTGGCGGCCCACGCCATCGTGGGCTCTGGCGTCTACGGCTTCCTCAACCGCATGCTCATCCCGCTGGGCCTCCACCACATTCTCAACTCCGTGGTCTGGTTCATCCTGGGCGACTACAACGGCACGCACGGCGACCTCAACCGCTTCTTCGCGGGGGACCCGAGCGCCGGCGTCTTCATGACCGGCTTCTTCCCCATCATGATGTTCGCGCTGCCCGCCGCGGCGCTGGCCATCTACCAGGAGGCGCGCCCGTCCCAGCGGAAGGCCGTCGGCGGCATCATGCTCTCCACGGGATTCACCGCCTTCCTGACGGGCATCACGGAGCCGCTGGAGTTCTCCTTCATGTTCGTGGCCTGGCCCCTTTACATCATCCACGCTGTGCTCATGGGCACGTCCCTCATGGTGACGAACGCCCTCGGCATCCACGCCGGGTTCGGGTTCTCTGCTGGCGCCATCGACTACGTTCTCAACTTCGGCATCTCCCAGAAGCCGCTCCTGCTGCTCCTCGTGGGGCTGGTCTACGCGGTGATCTACTACGTGCTGTTCCGCTTCGTCATCCGCAAGTGGAACCTTCGCACGCCGGGCCGCGAAGAGGAGACGGACCTGGAGAGCGCTGAGGCGCAGAGGTCCTGACCGCTCCACCCCGGACCGGGGCCAGCCCGCGGCACAATGCCCCTGGCTGGCCCCGACTAGACGAGCGTCACCGACAGGCGGGCCTGCGCCGTCGTCCTTTCCGGGCGTCGAGGAGGTAGATTGGAGGGCATGAGTGACCATCTGCTTTCGCACGTCGAAGCCATCAACTGGAACCGCATCGAGGACGAGAAGGACGTCGAGGTCTGGAACCGTCTTGTCAACAACTTCTGGCTTCCGGAGAAGGTTCCGGTCTCCAACGACGTGCAGTCGTGGGCCACGCTCACGCCCGAGGAGCAGCAGCTCACCATGCGCGTCTTCACCGGCCTGACCCTCCTGGACACGATCCAGGGCACCGTCGGAGCCGTCTCCCTTATTCCGGATGCCATCACGCACCATGAGGAGGCCGTCTACACGAATATCGCGTTCATGGAGTCGGTCCACGCCAAGTCCTACTCCTCGATCTTCTCCACGCTCTGCTCCACGCGAGAGATCGACGACGCCTTCCGCTGGTCCCGCGAGAACGAGCACCTGCAGCGCAAGGCGCAGATCGTCATGGACAAGTACCACGGGGATGACCCGCTCAAGAAGAAGGTCGCCTCCACCCTCCTGGAGAGCTTCCTCTTCTACTCCGGCTTCTACCTGCCGATGTACTGGTCTTCCCGCGCCAAGCTGACGAACACCGCTGACATGATCCGCCTCATCATCCGCGACGAGGCCGTCCACGGCTACTACATCGGCTACAAGTTCCAGAAGGGTCTTGAGACCGCGTCTGAGGAGCGGCGCCAGGAGATCAAGGACTACACGTTCGAGCTGCTCTTCGAGCTCTACGAGAACGAAGTCCAGTACACGCACGACCTCTACGACGGCGTGGGCCTGTCCGAGGACGTCAAGAAGTTCCTCCACTACAACGCCAACAAGGCCCTCATGAACCTGGGCTACGAGGCGATGTTCCCCGCGACGGTCACGGATGTGAACCCGGCCATTCTCTCGGCGCTCTCGCCGAACGCGGACGAGAACCACGACTTCTTCTCGGGCTCCGGCTCGAGCTATGTCATCGGCAAGGCCGTGACCACGGAAGACGAGGACTGGGACTTCTAAGGCCCGTTTTCTCACAGGGTGCCGTTGGATAGGTTGGGGGCATGCGCATTGTTCTTGCTCCCGACAAATTCAAAGGCACCCTGACTGCTGTCCAGGTGGCCGACGCCCTGGCCGTCGGGATTCGTGCCGCCGCGCCGGACACGCTCATCGACACCCTGCCGGTAGCCGATGGCGGCGACGGGACCGTCGACGCGTTTCTCCGTCTCGGCTGGTCCGGTGCTGCAGTGGAAGCCCCGGACTCGCTCGGCATGCTCCGCACCTCCGTGTTCGCCGTGCGGGGCGAGGCGGCCGTCCTCGAGATGGCCTCCGTGTGCGGCCTGGCGCTCACGCCCGAAGCGCAGCGCGACGGGCTGCGGGCCACCTCCCTCGGTCTGGGCCATGCGGTGCGCGCGGCCGTACAGCGAGGTGCGCGACACGTGGTCATCGGGCTCGGCGGCAGCGCAAGCACGGACGGCGGGGCTGGGTTCCTCCAGGGTCTCGGAGC
>JAGLBH010000049.1 GCA_018260285.1 Arthrobacter sp.
CCTGCGTTGGGCGAGTCCGGCTGCTAAGCTCAACGAAATTCTCACGGGAGTTGTTGCACCGACCCTTTGACACCACCGCCCGTGAGCCGCCCCTTAAGACCCAAAACTCCCAGAGGAGGACAGAGGTCAGCGCCTCCTACAGCTCCAGCCACTCCCGCAGAGCACGCAGGCATTCCCGGACCGCGTCCTGGCTCACGTGCTCGTCGTCGGTGTGGGCCAGGAGGGCATCCCCCGGGCCGAAGTTCACGGCGGGAATGCCCAGCTCTGCCAGCCGCGCAACGTCCGTCCAGCCGTATTTGGGCTTGGGCTGGCCCCCCACCGCCGCCACGAAGGACTGCGCCGCCGGGTGGGTGAGCCCCGGGCGAGCCCCGGAGGCCGCGTCCGTCACAGTCAGGTCCACGCCCTCCAACACGTCCCGCACATACTGCTCTGCCTGTGCGGGAGACTTGTCCGGGGCAAAGCGGTAGTTGATCTCCACCTCGAGGGAGTCGGGGATGACATTCCCCGCCGTCCCGCCGGCGATCCGCACGGCGTTGAGGCTCTCCCGGTAGTCCAGTCCGTCCACTCTCACCGTGGCGGGCTCATGCGCTGCGAGGCGGGCAAGGATCGAGGCCCCCGCGTGGATCGCGTTCTCCCCCATCCACGCTCTCGCAGAGTGGGCTGCCACCCCGCGGGTGCGCGCAATGAGTCGGATGGTCCCGTTGCAGCCGCCTTCGACCACGCCGTCCGTCGGCTCGAGGAGCACACCGAAGTCCGCTCCGAGCAGCTCGCCGTGGCTCTCCACGAGCCGCCCGAACCCGGAGAGGCTCGACGCCACCTCCTCGTGGTCGTAGAAGACGAAGGTCACGTCCCGGGAAGGAGTCCCCCGGCCCGTTCCGATGAGGTGCGCCAGCGCCAGCTGGACCGCCACTCCGCCCTTCATGTCCGTTGCGCCCCGCCCGTAGAGAACCCCGTTCTCCACGGTGGCCGGGACGGTCCCACGGGCCCCCGGCGTCGTCGGCAGAGGCACAGTGTCCAGGTGACCGGCGAGCATGACCCGCTCCCCCAGCCCCAGCTCCGTCCGCGCGATGATGGAGTCCCCGTTGCGCGCGAGCGTCAGCCCGCTGAGGCCTGAGAGCGCTTCCCAGACCGCGTCGGCGAGGCGCTTCTCGCTGCCGGAGACCGATTCGATGTCCATGATGGCCTGGGTGAGATCCGCCACGTCGGAGTCGAGCTGGAGGGAAGGGGTGTGCGTCTGCGTCATGGAAACAGCCTACGCCCGCGTCTGTTTCATCATCCGGATGCTCGGAGGGTGTCCCAAGGCGCGGCACAGAGGGCGTCGATAGACTGAATCCATGACTTCTGCATCAGGTATTGGCCTTGCCACCGTCCACTCCTCCGGCGCCGTTCTGGACGTCTGGTTCCCTGCGCCGGTCCTCGCGCCTCTCGCGGAGGATGCAGAGCTCGCCTCGCGCTTGGAGAGGCTCGCGGGGCACGACGCCGACCGCGCCGTGTGCACCGAAGTGGTGCGCGTCGAGGCGCAGCTGGACGAGGCCCCCCAGGACACGGCAGACGCCTACCTGCGCCTTCACCTGCTCTCCCACCGCCTCGCGGCCCCCAACACTCTCAACCTGGACGGGGTCTTCGGCCTCTTGGCCAACGTCGTCTGGACCAATTACGGCCCCTGCGCGGTCGAGGGATTCGAGCTGACCCGCGCGGCACTGCGCGCACGCGGCCCGGTGACCGTCTACGGCGTGGACAAGTTCCCGCGGATGGTGGACTACGTGGTGCCGAGCGGTGTGCGCATCGCGGATGCCGACCGCGTGCGCCTGGGCGCTCATCTGGCTGAGGGCACCACCGTCATGCACGAGGGCTTCGTCAACTTCAACGCCGGCACGCTCGGGGCCTCCATGGTCGAGGGCCGGATCAGCGCGTCGGTCATCGTGGGCAACGGCTCGGACGTCGGCGGCGGCGCTTCCATCATGGGCACTCTGTCCGGCGGCGGCACGCAGAAGATCGTCATCGGCGAGCGGGTGCTCCTCGGCGCCAACTCCGGCGTGGGCATCTCCATCGGGGATGACAGCGTGGTCGAGGCCGGCCTGTACGTCACGGCGGGGACGAAGGTCACCCTCAAGGACGAGAGCGGCGAGCGCACCGTCAAAGCGGTCGAGCTCTCCGGCGTGCCGAACCTCCTGTTCCTCCGCAATTCCGTCTCGGGCGCGGTGGAGGCCCGGCGCCGGGTGTCCGGGACTGTCGAGCTCAACTCAGACCTGCATGCCAACTGAGCGTCACCGTCTGTTCCCTGCGGGAGCCCCAGGGGCACCCGTGAAGGGGTCTCGCTCTGCGTCCGGCAGAGGCGGAAAGCCCAGGGCGGCCCTGCTCCTGGCGTCCCTGCTGACGTTCGCCATCCTGGCGGGCGTGGGCGTCTGGGGCTTCACCACCCGCCCGTGGCAGAGCGTGGTGGTCCGGGAGGAGTGCACAGCCACCGCCAACGGGGCCTCGTATACCCTCACCCCCGAGCAGGCGCACTTCGCCGCCAAGATCGGAGCCATCAGCCTCAAGCGGGGTCTGCCCATCCGCGCGGCGACGATTGCCACGGCCACCGCCATGCAGGAGTCGAGCCTGAAGAACCTCGACTACGGCGACACTGTCGGTCCCGATTCGCGGGGCCTGTTCCAGCAGCGGCCCAGCCAGGGCTGGGGAACAGAAGAGCAGATCATGAACCCCGCGTACGCCATCAATGCGTTCTACAGCGCCCTCGTCAAGGTCTCCGGATACGAGAGCATGTCCATCACCGCAGCGGCCCAGGCTGTTCAGCGCAGCGCCCTGCCGGATGCCTACGCCACGCGCGAGCCCCAGGCTCGCGCCTTCGCGGCGGCCTTCCGGGGCCAGACGGAGCAGAACCTCACCTGCCGCCTCCGTGAGGCCGAGTCCGCAGGGGACCCGTCGGCCGCTGTGGCGGCCCTCGAGGAGGATTTCGGCGTGAAGGGGACGGTGTCATCCTCCTCCGTCTCGGCTCCAGTGTCGAGCGCCCAGAGCGGATGGGCGGTGGCTCACTGGGCCGTGGCGAATGCCGCAGAGTACGGCATCGACTCGGTCACGTATGCGGGCCGCACCTGGACCCGCTCAGGCGCGTGGAGCACGACGGCGAATGCCTCCGCTGTGGTCACGGACACCGTCGTCATCGCCTTCCATTCCTGACCCCGCGCTAGGCTGAGACCATGAAGATTCTCGTCACAGGCGGAGCCGGTTACATCGGCTCCCACACCGTACTGCAGCTGCTGGAGGCAGGTCACGAGGTCGTCGTCTTTGACAACCTCTCCAACTCCTCCCCCGAGTCCCTCAAGCGAGTGCACGAGCTTGCCGGCCGAGAGAGCGAGTTCATCGAGGGCGATCTCCTGGACCCTGCGGCTCTCGCTCGCGCCTTCGACGGGCGCGGGATCGAGGCTGTCATCCACTTCGCCGGGCTCAAGGCTGTCGGCGAGTCGGTGGCCAAGCCGCTCTTCTACTACTCCAACAACGTGGCAGGCACTCTCAACCTGCTCCACGCAATGGAGGCCGCGGACGTGCGCACCCTCGTCTTCTCCTCCTCCGCGACGGTCTACGGCAATCGGGCCGTGGCTCCCATGGTGGAGAAGATGGAGCTCGACGCCGACAACCCCTACGGCCGCACCAAGGAGCAGATCGAGGACATCCTCGCTGACCTCGGAGCGAGCGACCCCCGCTGGTCGATTGCGCTGCTGCGCTACTTCAACCCGGTCGGCGCCCATGAGTCCGGCCGGATCGGCGAGGACCCCAAGGGCGTCCCGAACAACCTTCTCCCGTTCGTGGCCCAGGTGGCCGTGGGCCGCCGCGAGAAGGTCATGGTCTTCGGCGATGACTACCCCACCCCGGACGGCACGGGCGTGCGCGACTACATCCATGTGGTGGATCTCGCCGACGGCCACCTGGCCGCCCTGGGGTACATCTCCGGCAGGTCGGGCGTGTTCCGCTGGAACCTCGGCACGGGCAACGGCTCCTCGGTGCTCGAGGTCATCGACGCGTTCAGCAAGGCCGCCGGCTTCCCCATCCCCTACGAGATCACCGACCGCCGCCCGGGCGACGCCGCGACCTCCTATGCGGATCCCAGCTCGGCCCTGGCGGACCTCGGCTGGTCGGCGCCACGCACGCTGGAGCAGATGTGCGAGGACCACTGGCGCTGGCAGAAGAACAACCCGAACGGGTTCGCGTCCGAGTAGCGCCCGGCTCCCGGCCTGAGCCCAGCACGCGGGCCCAGCACGCGGGCCAAGTACGCGGGCCAAGCACGCGGGCCAAGCACGCGGGCCTTGTTCACACGAAAACGGCCTGTTCACACTGAAAAGTGGTGTGAACAGGCCGTTTTCGTGTGAACAAGCCGCAGGTCAGCGTGCAGAAGAGCCCTTGCCCGGCATTCATCCGAACAAGGGCTCTCCCCTCTCAGGCATGTCAGGCGGTCAGAGCCGCCTCCACGGGATCAGAGACCCGGGTACTGCCGCTCCGGCTCGCCGATGTAGATCTGGCGCGGACGGCCGATCTTCGTCTCGGGATCCTCCATGAGCTCGCGCCACTGGGCAATCCAGCCGGGGAGGCGGCCGATCGCGAAGAGCACCGTGAACATCTTCTCGGGGAAGCCCATGGCCTTGTAGATGAGGCCCGTGTAGAAGTCCACGTTCGGGTAGAGCTTGCGCTCGATGAAGTAGTCGTCCGCGAGGGCCTTCTCTTCGAGGCGCTTGGCGATGTCCAGGAGCTCGTCGTTGCCGCCGAGCTTCTCGAGGATCTCGTCTGCCGTCGCCTTGACGATGCGCGCCCGCGGGTCGTAGTTCTTGTAGACGCGGTGGCCGAAGCCCATGAGCTTCACCCCGTCTTCCTTCTTCTTGACCTTCTCCATGAACTCCTCGGGCGTGATGCCCTCAGCCTGGATCTTGCGGAGCATGTTGAGCACGGCCTCGTTGGCGCCGCCGTGCAGCGGGCCGAAGAGGGCGTTGATGCCTGCGGAGACGGAGGCGAACATGTTCGCGTTGGAGGAGCCCACGAGGCGGACCGTGGAGGTGGAGCAGTTCTGCTCGTGGTCCGCGTGGAGAATGAGGAGCTGGTCCAGGGCCTTGACGACGAGCGGGTCAAGCTCGTACGGCTCTGCCGGCGTGCCGAAGGACATGCGGAGGAAGTTCTCCACGAGGCCCAGGGAGTTGTCCGGATAGAGCATCGGCTGGCCGATGGACTTCTTGTGAGCGTAGGCCGCGATCACCGGGAGCTTGGCGAGCAGGCGCACGGTGGAGAGCTCAACGTGCTCCGGGTTGAAGGGGTCCAGCGAGTCCTGGTAGAACGTGGACAGCGCGGACACGGCCGAGGAGAGCACCGGCATGGGGTGCGCGTCCCGGGGGAAGCCGCCGAAGAAGCCCTTGAGGTCCTCGTGGAGCAGGGTGTGGTGGCGAATGCGCTTGTCGAAGGCCTCAAGCTCGCTGGCGCTCGGCAGGTTGCCGTAGATGAGCAGGTAGGAGGTCTCCAGGAAGCTGGACCCCTGGGCAAGCTGCTCGATCGGATACCCGCGATACCGCAGGATGCCCTGTGCGCCGTCGATGTACGTGATCGCGGACTTGGTGGCTGCGGTGTTCACGAAGCCGGGGTCATACGTGACGTCCCCGGTCGTTGCCAAAAGCTTTCCGATGGCGAGGCCGTTGTTGCCCTCGACCGCCGGAACCGCGGCGAGCGGCAGCTCCTGATCCCCGTGACGCAGGATGGCGCCATTCTGCTCGGTCATGCTTTTCCCCTCAAAGTGGTGAGAAATCGTTCGTTCTTCAGCTGTCTGCTTACTCTCGTTACAGAGTAGTCAACCACACGCGGTCGACAACAAACCTACCTGGGAGTAGATCTGCCGCCGAATCACCAGGCCGGGCTGACAGAGCCTGGTCAGGATGAAGCCGCCCTCAGACGCGCTGCGGCGGCCTCGATGCGCTCGGTTGAGGCCGTCAGGGCCGCCCGGACATGCCGCGCCCCGGCGTCGCCGTAGAAGACCCCAGGACCCGCCACGATGCCGAGATCAGCCAGGCGGCCGATCGTCTCGAAGGCGGGCTCGTCCGCCGTCGCCCAGAGGTAGAGCCCTGCCTCCGACCCCTCGACGCGCAGGCCGAATGCCTCCAGCGCTGGCTTGAGGATCTCCCTGCGCGCCCGGTAGAGGTCCTTCTGGGCCTGCACGTGAGAGTCCTCGGAGACGGCGGCCGCGAGGGCTGCCTGCACGGGCCCGGGGACGATCATCCCCGCGTGCTTGCGGGAGTTGACGAGGTTCGCCACGATCTCCGGGTCCCCCGCAAGGAAGGAGGCGCGGTATCCCGCCAGGTTGGACTGCTTGGAGAGCGAGTACACCGAGAGCAGGAGCCTGTGGCTCTCCCCCGCCACGCGCGGATCCAGGACGGACGGCACGGGATCGCCGCCGCGAGCGGTGTCCCAGGCTCCCCACCCGAGCTCTGCGTAGCACTCGTCGGAGGCGACGACGGCGCCCAGGCTTCGGGCATCCGCCACGAGGGAGGCGAGATCAGCGGCATCCCGCACAAGCCCCGTGGGGTTGCCGGGCGAGTTGACCCACACGAGCCGCACGCGGGCGCGGACGGACTCGTCCAGCTCGGCCAAGGTGTCTGCCGCGACGGCCTCCGCGCCGACGAGCTGAGCCCCGATGTCGTACGTGGGGTAGGCCACGCGGGGGCGGACCACGACATCCCCCGGGCGCAGGCCGAGGAGCAGCGGAAGCCAGGCGACCAGCTCTTTGGAGCCGACTGTCGGCAGGATGGCCGCAGGGTCCAGACCCGGCACACCGCGACGGCGGGCGTACCAGTCGGCAATCGCCTGCCGGAGAGTCTCCGGCCCGTGGGTGGTCGGGTAGCCATGCGAGTCAGCGGCTGCGGTGAGGGCCTCCCGGATGAACTCCGGCGTGGGGTCCACGGGGGTGCCGATCGAGAGGTCCACCGTCCCGTCCGGGTGCTGTGCTGCCCGAGCGCGGTAGGGGGCGAGCTGCTCCCAGGGGTAGTCGGGGAGGTCGAGCCCGAAGGGGCGCTGCTCCGCCGTCTTCTCCGCAGTCATGCGCAGGCCCTACTGGTTCTGCGGGGGAAGGGCGAGGATGAAGGGGTGGTCCTTGCCCGTGTTGCCGAGCTTGGCTGCGCCGCCCGGGGAGCCGATCTCGTCGAAGAACTCCACGTTGGCCTTGTAGTACTCGCTCCACTCGTCGGGGACGTCGTCCTCGTAGTAGATGGCCTCCACAGGGCACACCGGCTCGCAGGCGCCGCAGTCAACGCACTCATCCGGGTGGATGTACAGGGTGCGATCCCCCTCGTAGATGCAGTCCACGGGGCATTCTTCAATGCACGCCTTGTCCTTGACGTCGACACAGGGCTGGGCGATCACGTAGGTCACGGTGTGAGCCAACTTTCATTGCTGCTTCTGGAGGGAACTTTCCCTCAAGTCTAGTCCGGGAGGACCCGATCGGGGCGCGTATTAGAGAATGGTCACGTGACGCAATCAACGGACTTTCCAGCACCCGAGGCCAGCCGCCCCCACCCCCTCAACGCCGCTCCCCTCGGAACGAGGTTCACGGTGCGCTGGGCGCTCCCTGCAGGCGGCTCTCACGCCATGACCGACACGCTCGGGGAACTGATTGGGAGAACAGCCCAGAGCGTGACCCTCGCCACGCGGTCAGGAGAGCGGGTTGTCATCGAGAAATCCCGAATTGTCGCGGCAAAAGCGATCCCTCGGCCACCCGCCAGGCGGCCTGCGGCGTCGCCCTCGGTTCCGCTGACTGATTGAAAAACACACAGAATCCCCTCATCGAGCTTTGCCAATCTCTATGATGGACGCATGACAGACCCCGCGTTGGACCCAGACTTCCAGACTCGCGCCCGTGCGCTCAGCTCCCCCGTGCGCTTCCGGATTCTGAGGGCGTGCCTCCACCAGTCTCGGACGAACAAGGAGATCGCGGAGGCCCTGGACATGAACCCGGCCACGGTTCTGCATCATGTGCGGACCCTGGTGGCGGCGGGATTCCTGGCGGCAGAGGAGCCCCGGGTCGGCAAGCGCGGCGCCCGGGAGATCCCATACCGCTCCACCGGGTCCACCTGGGGCAAGCGCCTCACAGGCCACCCCCATGTGCTCGTGGAGACCTTCATCCAGGAGGTCGACGGCCTCCAGCCCGAGGAGATGGACATCTGGCGCCTGGGCGTCAAGCTCTCCGACAAGGACCGAACCGAGATGATGCGACGCATCAAGGACATCTTCGAGGAGTACGCTCTCAAGGAGCCCGACGACGACGGGGCGGCGACGTCGCTCTTCCTGGCGCACTATCGGGACCAGGCCGCCTCCCCTGCGCCCCGTTCGTGACACACCCTTGACCTTCCCCGCTCGCATGTTCTACAGTCTGTAGAATTCGAGCTGACGGGCGTGCGCCCGCCGAAGGAAGAGCAGGAGCCTTATGAGCACTAAAACCAAGACCCCCGACAACAAGACGGACTTCATCCCCCGCCCTGAATCTTCCCGAAAGGCCGCCGAGGAGGCTGCTGCCCAGCGCGCCGCCCAGAAGAAGGCCTCGAAGAGCGCCTCGATGGCCCAGGGCGCATCGGTGGTCAAGGACTACTCGGGAGAGCTGGACGAGCTCCAGGAGCTCGCAGGCAAGAAGCGGAAGCTCCCCAAGCAGGCCGCCGACGCCTGGCGCAAGGACTACCCCTATGACAAGAAGCTCTCGCGCGAGGCGTACGAGAAGGAGAAGCGCCAGCTGCAGATCGAGCTGCTGAAGATGCAGGTGCACGTCAAGGAGTCCGGCCAGAAGCTTCTCCTCATCTTCGAGGGTCGAGACGCAGCCGGCAAGGGCGGCGCCATCAAGCGCTTCAACGAGCACCTCAACCCGCGCGGCGCCCGCATCGTGGCCCTTGAGAAGCCCACGGACGCAGAGCAGACCCAGTGGTACTTCCAGCGGTACATCGAGCACATGCCCTCCGGCGGCGAGATCGTCATGATGGACCGCTCCTGGTACAACCGCGCGGGCGTCGAGCGAGTCATGGGCTACTGCACCCCTGCCCAGTACGACGAGTTCGTCAAAGAGGCGCCGCGGGTGGAGAAGATGCTCCAGGCCTCCGGCACCCAGATCTTCAAGTTCTGGTTCTCGGTCAGCCGCGAGGAGCAGCTCGCCCGCTTCGCCAGCCGCGAGACGGACCCGGTGAAGCAGTGGAAGCTCTCCCCCACCGACCTCGCCTCGCTGGACAAGTGGGACGATTACACGGAGGCCAAGGAGGCGATGTTCCAGTACACGGACACGCCCGAGACCCCGTGGACGGTCGTCAAGTCCAACGACAAGAAGCGCGCACGCCTCGAGGCCATGCGGCATGTGCTCTTCCACGTGGACTACCCCAACAAGAACCTCGAATACGTCTACGAGGCGGACCCGCTCATTGTGGGCCCCGCGTCACGCATTCGCGAAAAGGGAGAAGGCGAGCCCAAGCCCCTTATCTCCCCTGAGGACTAGGCCCGCCCTGCCTCTCCTCTCGGGGCGGCTCTAGCCATCCGGAACCACTGAACGCCAGCCCTTCGGATCTCTCCTGCGTGAGAGGGCCGAAGGGCTGGCTGCTTGTATCCGGGGCACCGGTGAGGGGCCGGCGCGCATGCGGCCACGGCGTTCTGGACTCAGCACCCTGAACACTGCACCCTGCACCCTGCCAATGGGGGCAGGCCGGTACCCGGACCCGGGCCGCGCCTAACCCCCCGCATTTTCCAAACACCCCCGGAAAATCGAGGGGTCTACGGAATATCTGGGGGTTCAAGACCTTGCACCCCCGAGAAACCGGGGGCGGACGGAGG
>JAGLBH010000004.1:0-17667 GCA_018260285.1 Arthrobacter sp.
TGTCCGCCCTGATTGATCGGCTCGGGGAGACTGCGGAAACTGTGAGTTGACTTGCCTCCGGCCTGCAGTTCGCCGCGAAAGAGCCTCGGGAGGGGCCTGACGCGGTGAAAAGCGGCTGTCAGCAGATAGGCTTGTGGGAGTCTTCAGCGCCCCTGCGGGAATAAGATCAGCTTCCTGCCCGTTGAGACTGTCAACAGCCCGTGGTCCGGCATCCTGCCTCGCCCGCTTCAAAGGGCTGGCCGTATGAACTCAGGAGTGAACATACCTATGGCAAAGCAACCCGTGTCCGTGAACGGCGTCGTTCGTTGGCGTGATGTGGGCATGACGCAGACTGCACCCGCTCAGCCCGTGGAGCCCAAGATCATCATCTTGCGCCACGAGATTGGCGAAGTGCTCCGTGAAGCACGCCAGCGGCAGGGCCGCACACTCCGCGAGGTGAGCCATGACGCCCGCGTCTCCCTCGGGTATCTCTCCGAGGTGGAGCGCGGACAGAAGGAGGCGTCGAGCGAGCTGCTCGCCTCGATTGCAGAGGCGCTGGACGTCCCCATGTCCAACCTTCTGCGGGAGGTCTCGGAGCGCATTGCCGTCCAGGAGGGCGTGCCCCTCGGGATGACGGTCCCGGACACCGTTCCGGACCAGATGGCCGCCAACTACGGAAAGTGCGCCGCAACAGCATGATCGCGAGCCCCGCAGCAGGGGTGAGCAGGACGGCGAGCTGCCGGCCGGAGGAAGATGTCCTCTGGCGGGCGGCTCGCTTTCTTCCTGTCTGGGGGGCTCCCCGCCGGGGGCGCTCCAGTCTGGCCAGCAGGCTCTGTCGAAAGGTGTGAAGTGAAGTTCAGCGAGTTGGATCGGCTCATGGGGGACGAGTTCGGGGCCTCCTATGCCTCCCTGCTCCGCAGCACCCTCAGCCTTCCGCTCGGAGGGGGCATGACGGCGGACGAGGCCCTGGCCGCGGGGGTTGACCCCAAGGCCGTCTGGGAGGCTGTCTGCGAGGTGCAGTCGGTGCCTCCTGAGCGCAGGCTCGGCAGGGACATCCCTCCGAAGAGATGACCCACGAGATGATCTGCCCGGAGACCCCGGTTCGAAAGTATGTTCGAGAGGCAGTAGGATTGAACTGCTGAAAGTTATCCACGTTTGAGGCTTGCACGCTTAGAGTGTCCAAGTCCTTGCGTAGCGTTGGACTCAACAGCAGACACTGGTGAACGCTCCGGACTCCACGGAGCTCGCCCGATACGCAAAGGAAGCATCATGGCAGCAGCTATGGACCGTGACAAGGCGCTTGAGACCGTTCTCGCGCAGATCGACAAGCAGTTCGGCAAGGGTTCAGTCATGCGACTGGGCGATGAGACCCGTGCGCCGATTGAGACCATCTCCACGTCCTCCATCGCTCTGGACATCGCGCTGGGCATCGGAGGGCTTCCTCGCGGCCGCGTTGTGGAGATCTACGGCCCGGAGTCCTCCGGCAAGACCACGGTGGCTCTTCACGCAGTCGCCAACGCGCAGCGCAACGGCGGCCTTGCCGCCTTCATCGATGCAGAGCACGCCCTCGACCCCGAGTACGCCAAGCGGCTCGGGGTGGACACGGATGCCCTCCTCGTCTCCCAGCCGGACACGGGCGAACAGGCCCTTGAGATCATGGACATGCTCGTGAGCTCCGGCGCCATTGACATCGTGGTCATCGACTCCGTGGCGGCGCTTGTGCCGAAGGCAGAAATCGAAGGCGAGATGGGCGACTCCCACGTGGGTCTCCAGGCGCGTCTCATGTCCCAGGCTCTCCGCAAGATCACGGGGCGCCTCAGCCAGACCAAGACCACGGCGATCTTCATCAACCAGCTGCGCGAGAAGATCGGCGTCTTCTTCGGGTCCCCGGAGACCACGACCGGCGGCAAGGCCTTGAAGTTCTACGCCTCTGTGCGCATCGACGTGCGTCGCATCGAGACGCTCAAAGAGGGCACTGAGCCGGTCGGCAACCGCACGCGCGCCAAGATCGTGAAGAACAAGATGGCTCCGCCCTTCAAGCAGGCTGAGTTTGACATCATCTACGGCCAGGGCATCTCCCGCGAGGGCGGGCTTCTGGACTTGGGCGTCGAGCACAACATCGTCAAGAAGTCTGGCGCCTGGTTCACCTATGAGGGCGACCAGCTCGGGCAGGGCAAGGAGAAGGCCCGCACCTTCCTCAAGGACAACCCCGAGCTTGCGAACGAGATCGAGCGTCGCATCCGCGAGAAGGTCGGGATTGACAAGGTGACCGTGGACGAGTCTGCCGCCGCAGCTGACGAGGCTCCTGAGGATGCCTCCTTCTAGCCCCGCGGCTGAGAGGGGCGGCAGGGCAGAAGGAGCTTCTTCCGGGGCGTCTCCTTCTGCCCTGGAGGAGCTTCGGGCGGCGCTGGAGGAGTATGAGCGCGGTCAGCGCTCGGGTGACAGTCAGGCCCGGAGAGAGCGGCTGCTCCAGGAGGAGCAGGCGCGGCAGACGGCGACTCGCTCCCTCAACGCGGCCCCGCGGACGCGGGCTCAGCTCGAGGGGAAGCTCTCGGAGAAGGGCCTTCCGGAGGACGTGATCGCCTCAGTGCTTGATCGCTATGAGGAAGTCGGCCTGGTCGATGACCTGGAGTTCGCCCGGGGCTGGATTCGCTCCCGCGCCGAGCAGAAGGGGCTTGCAGCCGTTGCGCTCCGGGAAGAGCTCAAGCGCAAAGGAATCGCAGCCTCGACCGTGGAGCAGGCCCTGGGGGAAATCCTGGATGATGAGCGGGAGGCCTCCGCAGGGGAAGACCTTGCCCGGGCCAAGGCTCGCGCCGTCGTGCGCCGCATGGGAGCAGAGAACCTGCAGACCCGCCAGGAGCAGGACAAGGCCCTGAGAAAAATCGTGGCCGCCGTGGCGAGAAAGGGACATTCTCCCGGAAGCGCTTTCGGGTGGGCTCGGGAGGCTTTGGCCGAGGAATTGCGCTCCGCCTAAACTTGGAAGGTGAACACTCAGATGATCGACTCTCCTCGCCAGCGCACCTACGAAGTCCGGACCTTCGGCTGCCAAATGAACGTCCATGACTCGGAGCGCATGGCTGGTCTTCTGGAGGACGCGGGCCTGGTGCCAGTGAGCGAGGGGCAGGCGGACGTCGTTGTCTTCAATACGTGCGCGGTGCGCGAGAACGCTGACAACAAGCTCTACGGAAATCTCGGTCTCCTGGCCCCGGTCAAGGAGAAGAACCCGGACCTCCAGATCGCCGTCGGCGGATGCCTGGCGCAGAAGGACCAGGCGGCGATTGCGGAGAAGGCCCCGTGGGTGGATGTCGTGTTCGGCACCCACAATGTGGGGTCGCTGCCCGTTCTGCTGGAGCGGGCGCGCCACAACAAGAGGGCTGAGGTCGAGATCCTTGAGTCCCTCGATGTGTTCCCCTCCACTCTCCCCACCAAGCGGGAGTCCGTGCACTCGGGATGGGTCTCCATTTCTGTCGGGTGCAATAACACGTGCACCTTCTGCATCGTCCCCAGTCTGCGAGGCAAGGAGCGGGACCGCCGTCCCGGGGAGATCCTTGCTGAAATCGAGGCGCTCGTTGCCGACGGAGTGATCGAGGTGACCCTCCTCGGCCAGAACGTCAACTCCTATGGAGTCGAGTTCGGGGACCGTCTCGCCTTCGGCAAGCTCCTGCGGGCCTGCGGCGAGATCCCTGGGCTTGAGCGCGTGCGATTCACGAGCCCTCATCCTGCAGCCTTCACGGATGACGTCATCGAGGCGATGGCGGAGACCCACAATGTCATGCCACAGCTCCACATGCCGCTCCAGTCCGGGTCTGACAAAGTTCTCAAGGACATGAGACGCTCCTACCGATCCGCCAAGTTCTTGGGCATCCTTGAGAAAGTGCGGCAGCGGATGCCCGACGCGGCCATCTCCACGGACATCATCGTCGGCTTCCCCGGGGAGACCGAAGAGGATTTCCAGGAGACCCTGCGCGTGGTCGAGGAGTCGCGCTTCGCCACGGCCTTCACCTTCCAGTACTCCAAGCGTCCGGGCACCCCGGCGGCAGAGCTGCCGGACCAGCTGCCCAAGGCAGTGGTCCAGGAGCGGTTCGAGCGACTGACGGCATTGCAGGACCGCATCTCCCGCGAGGAGAACGAGAGACAGGTGGGCCGGCAGGTGGAGCTCCTCGTCACGGAGAAGACCGGACGGCGCGGCGGAGAGACCGGGCGTCTGACTGGCCGCGCTCCGGACCAGAGGCTGGTCCACTTCAGCGTTCCCGACGGGTCTGAGATCCCTCGCCCGGGGGACATGGTGACGGTGACAATCACAGAAGCGGCAGGGTTCCACCTGGTGGCGGACGTGGAGCAGGGCGAGTATGCCCTCCGGCGCACTCGGGCCGGAGACGCCTGGGACCGGTCGCAGGCGGATTCGTGCGGCATTCCTGTGCAGCCGGGGACTGCTTCCGGCGCCTCCGCGGCACCGCGGGCTGTCAGCCTGGGCATGCCTCTCCTTCCGCCTCGGGGAGCAGCCGCAGATCGCTCCGAGCCATGACCGGATCCCAGCCCCTGATCGCCGTCGTCGGGGCCACGGGCACCGGCAAAAGCGATCTTGCGCTGGACCTTGCCGAAGCGCTCGACGGAGAGATCGTCAACACCGATTCGATGCAGTTCTACCGCGGAATGGACATCGGGACGGCCAAGCTGTCCGAGGAGGAGCGCCGAGGCGTGCCCCACCATCTGCTGGATTTCCTGGCGGTGAGAGACGAGGCGAGCGTCGCGGACTTCCAGACCCTGGCTCGGGCTGCAGTGGCAGAGATCAGAGCGCGCGGGAAGAGGCCTGTTCTCGTGGGCGGGTCTGGACTGTATGTCAGAGCGGCGCTGGACGTCATCGAGTTTCCCCCGACTGATCCTGCCGTTCGGCAGGCCCTCGAGAAGGAAGCCGAGCGAGACGGGATCAGCGCCCTCGCAGAGCGACTGAGGTCCGTGGACCCCGTGTCCGCGGATCGCCTCTCGGATGACCGCCGTGTCATTCGCGCGCTGGAGGTCTACGAGATCACCGGCCGCCCCTTCGCCTCCTACATGCCCCAGCGGGAGTACTGTGAGCCGACGCGGCAGATCGGGCTTCGCATTCCCCGGCCTCTCCTGCACGAGCGCCTTGAAGCGCGAGTCCGCCGCATGATGGACCAGGGGCTCGTCGAGGAGGTGCGTGCGCTCATCCCTCAGGGGCTGAAAGAAGCGCGCACAGCGTCCCGGGCCATCGGATACAGACAGGCCTTGGGCGTCATCGAAGGGGAGCTGACGGAGGCAGAGGCCATCGACTCGACGGTCACGGCAACGCGCCAGTTCGCCCGGCGGCAGGAGACCTGGTTCTCCGCAGACCCCCGGGTCGAGTGGTTCGACCCCGCTGAGCCCGCTCTGCTCGATCGCGTTCTGGGAGCCTCGGACGTCTCGAAAGACGCAGGCGCGTCAGAGACGTAGGCTTGAGATATGACACTCACTGCACGACTTCCCTTTGCCAAGGGCCATGCCACCGGAAACGACTTCGTCCTCATCTCCGACCCGGAGGGAGCGCTTGACCTCACTGCAGAGCGAGTCGCCCTCTGGTGCGATCGTCACCGGGGCATCGGCGGAGACGGGCTGATCCGAGCGGTGCGCACCGCAGCGATCCACGAAGGGGCCGGACTGCTGCAGGCAGACCCTCGGGCCGAGTGGTTCATGGACTACCGCAATGCGGACGGAAGCATCGCGGAAATGTGCGGCAACGGTGTGCGGGCTTTCGTCCATTTCCTTCGCGCGGAGGGGCTCGTCTCCCTGGCCGTGGGGGAGGAGCTCGCCATCGGAACGCGGGCGGGCGTCAAGACCGTCGTGCGCGTGGCCGCTGACGCCGTGGCGGCGATTCCGCCAGAGACCTCGCCTGAAGGCGTTCCCGGACTGGGGGAGACGGCACACTACGCTGTGGATTTGGGGCCGTGGAGCCTCGCTGAGCCCGAGAAGGCCCAGGCTCAGGGGGCAGACGCCGTCGTCCATGCGCCCGGGCTGGACGTCCCGCGCCCTGCCCTGAGCGTCTCCATGGGGAACCCTCACACTGTGCTGGCCCTGGCCCATGAAGAAGAGCTCGCGGCGGTGTCCCTCCATGCGGAGCCCCAGGTCGAGCCGCGCCCGCTGGCAGGGACGAACGTGGAGTTCGTCGTTCCCCAGGAGCACGGCATTCACGACGGCTACGGGGAGATCTCGATGCGCGTGTACGAGCGGGGTGTGGGGGAGACGCTCTCCTGTGGGACGGGCGCGGCGGCGGCCGCTGCCGCAGTGCGCTTCTGGGCAGGGCCGTCAGCCCCGTCGCAGTGGGCAGTCAGCGTGCCCGGCGGCACTGTGCGCGTGACCTTCCAGCCGTCGCCCGACGGCACGGAGCACTGCGTCCTGTCGGGCCCCGCCGTCGTCGTCGCGAGAGGCGACGCCGCGCTCTGATCCCTTCAGCCGGCGCGGGCGATGCGGAGGATGCGGAAGCCCTTGTCGAGGGCCTCGCGCGTGACTGTGAACCCCTCGGGCAGATGCTCGCCGAGCCAGGTCTGGAGGGAGTCTGCGCCGAGGTTCTTCTGGACGACCAGCCAGGCGGATCCGCCCGGCTTGAGCCGAGGCAGCCAGGTGAGAAGAATCGTGTGGAGCACCTCCTTGCCCACGCGAATCGGGGGGTTTGAGTAGATGCGGTCGAACATCTGGCCTGCGGGGATGGCCTCAGGCTGACCTGCCGTCACCTCAAGGCCTGCGGCCTGGGCGTTCCGCTGCGCCAGGTCGAGGGAGCGCTCGTTGACGTCGACGGCGAACAGCGTCGCCGTGGGATCGCTGAGGCCTGCCGTGAGGATGATGGGGCCCCAGCCGCAGCCGATGTCCAGGACGTCCTCGCCCTCAGCTGCGAGAGGGCCGAAAGGCGCGTGCTTGAGAAGAATGGCGGTGCCCTTGTCGATCCCGGACGGGGAGAAGATTCCGCTCGCGGTCGTCACGCTCACCGAGCGCCCGGCCAGCGTGACGGAGAATCGCTTCTCCTGGGCAGGAGTGCTCGGGGCTGCGGTGAAGTAGTGGTCCTGGGAGTGGGCGGCAGCGCCCTGCGGTGCAGACATGCCTTCCATGCTATCCGCAGGCCAGAAGTGATACGGTTTACTCAATCGCATCTTCGGCGGTCAGCGAAGGCGCCGCAGCGCCCTCTCCCCACCGCCTAAGATGAGGACAGGCCCTACAGGGCACCTTTGAACAGTAAGGAATCTGTTGACCACTTTCGAATCCGGAACCCCCGTCACTGCTGACGCTGAGAATGTCGACGGAGAGCTGACGGATCCGATCGACCGCATTCTGGCCGCCGGATCAGCCTCGAGGGGTTCAATCTTCTCCTCCGGCAGAGCCCAGGCTCTTGGCAGCATGGAGCGCGAGCACTCAGACGCCGACGGAGACCAGGAGGACCTGGCCGACCGTCGAGCGCTCCGCCGCGTCGCAGGGCTCTCCACCGAACTTGAGGATGTCACGGAGGTCGAGTACCGCCAGCTGCGCCTGGAGCGAGTCGTCCTCGCCGGCCTCTGGGTCACGGGAACGGCGGAGGACGCGGAGAACTCTCTCCGAGAGCTGGCCGCGCTCGCCGAAACGGCGGGGTCCGAAGTGCTCGACGGCGTCATCCAGCGCCGCCCCAAGCCGGACCCCAGCACGTTCTTGGGCTCGGGCAAGGCTGAGGAGCTCAAGGACATCGTGGCTGCCACGGGCGCTGACACCGTCATCGTCGACGCGGAGCTCTCTCCCTCCCAGAGGCGCGGCCTGGAAGACGTGGTCAAGGTCAAGGTCATCGACCGCACAGCGCTCATTCTCGACATCTTCGCCCAGCACGCCAAGTCCCGCGAGGGCAAGGCCCAGGTTGAGCTGGCGCAGCTCGAGTACCTCATCCCGCGCCTGCGCGGCTGGGGCGAGTCCCTCTCCCGCCAGGCCGGCGGCCGCGTCGGCGCTGCCGGCGGAGGCATCGGCGGCCGCGGACCGGGTGAGACGAAGATCGAGCTCGACCGCCGCAGGATTCGCACCCGCATGGCCAAGCTCAAGCGGGAGATCGCCGGGATGAAGCCGGCTCGCGATGCCAAGCGGGCCAACCGGCGTCGGAACGAGGTTCCCGCCGTCGCGATCGCCGGGTACACGAACGCCGGGAAGTCCTCCCTGCTCAATCGCCTGACGCATGCGGGCGTGCTCGTGGAGAACGCGCTCTTCGCCACGCTGGACCCGACGGTCCGCCACACGCAGACCGCCGACGGCATCGGGTACACCCTCTCGGACACGGTCGGGTTCGTGCGGTCCCTCCCGACGCAGCTCGTCGAGGCCTTCCGCTCCACCCTGGAGGAGATCGCGGACTCGGACCTCATCCTCCATGTGGTGGACGTCTCGCACCCGGACCCGGAGGGCCAGATCTCGGCCGTGCGCCAGGTCCTCGCGGATGTCGACGCCCACAATCTCCCGGAGATCATCGTCCTCAACAAGGCCGACGCCGCAGACCCCTTCGTCATCGAGCGCCTCAGGCAGCGCGAGAAGAACAGCGTGGTCGTCTCCGCCCGCACCGGCGAGGGGATCGAGGAGCTCCTTGCGCTCATCTCTGAGTCCATACCCCGCCCGAACGTGACGATGGACCTCCTCATCCCCTACTCCGATGGCAGCGCGCTCGCGCGGCTCCACGGGGAGGACGCGGAGATCCTCTCCCAGGAGCACGCTGAAGACGGGACCCACGTGCGGGTCAAGGTCCGTGAGGGCCTTGCCGCCGCGCTCAGCAAATACGCCGTCTCGCTGTAAGGATCCCGCGACCCGATGACCTCGCCTGAAGAACGCGCCCTCTCCCTGCTGCGCACTGCCGTCACGACGATGGGCGGCGCGCAGCGGGAGGGCCAGGAGAAGATGGCCGCCGCCGTGGCGAGAGCCCTGGCGGACAAGCGCCACCTTCTGGTCCAGGCGGGCACCGGAACGGGGAAGTCCCTCGGCTACCTCGTTCCCCTCATCTCCCATGCCCAGCGCGAAGAGCTGCCGATGGTCATCGCCACGGCGACTCTCGCTCTTCAGTCCCAGATCGTGCGGCGCGACGTTCCGCGGCTTCTGGAGGCGATCGGGCCCGAGCTGGGGCGAGACGTCGATGTCGCGCTCCTCAAGGGGCGCTCCAACTACCTCTGCGTCCACAAGCTGGAGGGCGGGTACCCGGAGGACGAGCAGGACGCTCTCTTCGACGACCCCGATCTCACGGCGGCTCAGCACCCCGAGGGCCCTCGCGTCACGGGGATGAAGACCTTTGCCGCCGGCGGCAGCCGTTTGGGCGAGGAGGTCCAGCGGCTGCGCGCCTGGGCCGCGACGACCGAGACGGGTGACCGCGACGAGGTCATGCCCGGCGTCTCCAACCAGGCATGGCGCCAGGTCTCGGTGACGGCCCAGGAGTGCCTCGGCTCGCAGAAGTGCCCCATGGCGGACGCCTGCTTCAGCGAGCGCGCCCGCCAGGAGGCCGTCGAGGCGGACATCATCATCACGAACCACGCCCTCCTGGCCATCGCCGCCTTCGAGGGCATCTCCGTGCTGCCGGACTACTCTGCGGTGGTCATCGACGAGGCGCACGAGCTCCAGGACCGGGTGACGACGGCCGTCACCGGCACGCTCAACTCGGCCATGATCGTCGCAGCGGCCACCGCCGCCAGGCGTGCCGCCAAGATCGACGACGACGCGCTGCTCGGCGCCGCAGAAGCCCTGCAGATCGAGCTCTCCCTGCTGGACGAGGGGCTCATGCCGAGAGGACTCTCGTCCTCGGCGGAGAACACCCTGGCCATGGTGCGAGATGCAGCGCGTGCCGCGATCTCGGACCTCAAGCCCGCGCAGGGCGAAGAAGCGGACGCCCAGACCCAGATGGCGCGCTCGCGGGTTCAGGAGGTCTTCACGGCGGCTGAGCGGATGCTCAACACGAATGCCTCCGGGGAGATTCTCTGGGCCACCCGCCCCTCGGAGTTCACCCCCGGGCAGGGCTACTCGAAGGACCCAGCGGCAGCCGTCACGCTGAACGTGGCCCCGGTCTCCGTGGCGATGAAGCTGCGGGACGGCCTGTTCGACGGGCATACCGTGGTCCTCACGAGCGCGACTCTCGCGGTGGGGGGACAGTTCGACGCCGTGGCGGGCGACCTGGGTCTTCAGGGCGCCGATGCGCCTGAATACACCCAGCTGGACGTCGGCTCGCCCTTCGACTACCCCAGGCAGGGGATTCTCTATACGCCGCGCCACCTTCCCAAGCCCTCAATGCACGCCTCCGAGGAGACGAGGCAGGAGCTCCTCCGCCTGCTCACAGCCTCGGGCGGAGCCGCTCTCGGGCTGTTCAGCTCGCGTCGTGCGGCCCAGGAGGCCGCGGAGTGGGTTCGGGAGCACGTCGACTTCGAGGTGCTGTGCCAGGGCGAGAGCTCGACGTCGGCCCTCATCGCGGAATTCGCCGAGACGGAGAGCACGTGCCTCTTCGGGACGATGACCCTGTGGCAGGGTGTTGACGTGCCCGGCAAGAACTGCCGACTGGTCGTCATCGACCGCATCCCGTTCCCGAGGCCGGACGACCCGCTGGCCACAGCCCGATCCCGGGCAATCACCCAAGCGGGTGGGAACGGGTTCATGCGAGTGGCCGCCTCAAGCGCGGCCATCAAGCTCGCGCAGGGCGTGGGACGGCTCATTCGCTCGACCGGGGACCGCGGCGTCGTCGCCGTCCTGGACCCCCGTCTGCGGACGGAGCGCTACGGATCCTTCCTCCTGGGCACCCTGCCTCCGCTGTGGCAGACGGAGAGCCTTGAGATCGTCGAGGGGGCGCTCACTCGCCTGCGCGAGCAGGGAGAGTAGCGCAGAGCATCCCGAGTCGGTCCCCGAGTACGGAGGCCCAGAGGATCAGAGGGAGCGCATGACCGAGACGACTTTGCCCATGATGACGGCGTGGTCGCCGAGAATGGGCTCGTATTGAGAGTTCTGGGGCAGAAGCCACGTGTGCCCGTCGCGCTGGCGGAAGGTCTTGACGGTCGCCTCGTCGTCAAGCAGGGCCGCAACGATGTCTCCGTTGACCGCAGACTGCTGGCGGCGGACGACGATCCAGTCTCCGTCGCAGATGGCCGCATCCACCATGGAGTCGCCTCGCACCTGGAGCATGAAGAGCTCCCCCTGACCGACGAGCTGGCGGGGCAGTGTGATGTGATCCTCGATGTTCTGGTCGGCGAGAATCGGCCCGCCGGCAGCGATGCGCCCGACGAGCGGAACGCTGACCGAGCCCGTCGAGTCTGACTGATCAGGCACGGGGGAGAGGCTGCTGACCCCTTCAGAGTCCTGTGCGCCCTCGGCGCCCCCTGGGGCGGCGTCCTGAGGCGTGGGGAGTGGACGAAGGACCTCGATCGAGCGAGGGCGGTTCTCCGGGCGCCGGAGGAATCCGAGATCAACGAGCCGCTTGAGCTGATAGTTCACCGACGAGGTGGAGGTGAGGCCTGTGCTCTTGCCGATGTCCCGGAGCGAGGGGGCGAACCCGTTCTCCGCGTGGAAGTCCTGGACGCAGAGCATGATGGCACGCTGAGTGGGCGTCAGACCTGATCCGTCGTCCCCGATGTGCGTGCTCGTCATGCGCGTGTCTCCTTAGAGTGTCCACCCCACCGAGTTCTGTAGTACTCAGCAGCTTCTCCCTCCAGAGTACGGGGGAGAAGGAGCTGAATCAAACATATTTTCGAAGAACGCTGGACAAGTCTCGAACATCAGTGCTAAAACTTAAGTGTTCGAACACATGTTCGACTGTCACTCGAGTTCCTCACGAATGCTATCCCCCAGGGGAGGTCGGCTGATGAGGGCACAGGGGCATCGGCACGGCGTTCGTCGTCTCGGCGGCTGTGGGGCAGAAACAGCGCCTCGCCAAGGGCTGTATTCACGCAGGCCTTCGGGGGCCGCCGGGGGCACTCAGGAAAAGGATTTCACTCATGAGCACTCTCACTCCCTCACTCTTTGGCACACCTCTCCCGACTGGCTCGGGGGTACGGCTCACTCGCCGTGGGCGCCTCGTGCTCTTCGGCGTGCCTCTGCTCACACTCCTTCTCGCAGCTCTCATCTCCGTCGGGGCTGCGGTTTCATCGGCCGGAGCGGCGTCCAGCAAAGAGTCTGCCGTGAAAACCGTCACGGTCTTGCCAGGGGACTCCCTGTGGTCGGTGGCAGAGCGCGCCAACCCCGAGGTTGACACCCGTGAGGTGGTGGATGCGATCGTGCGCGTCAACCAGCTGGAGGACAGCAGCCTCGTCTCGGGCCAGCAGCTGGACGTTCCCATCTTCGCCCGCTAGGCCTGATGGGGGCAGAAGGCTAGGCTTGAAGGGTGAGCGAACGTTTGAAGGCCCTGGAGTCCTTGCCCCTGCGAGACAACCTGAGAGGCAAGGTTCCTTATGGAGCCCCCCAGGTCAGCGTTCCCTATGCGCTCAACGTCAACGAGAACACGCATCCGCTCCCGCCCTCAGTGGTCGAGGCGATTGTCGCACGTGTCACTGAGGCGGCTCACGGCCTCAACCGCTATCCAGACCGAGATGCCGTGCAGCTGCGTGCTGCACTCGCTTCGTATCTCACCGAACGGGCTGAGGTCGAGCTGTCGGAGGACGAAGTCTGGGCTGCCAATGGGTCCAATGAGATTCTGCAGCAGATTCTTCAGGCCTTCGGTGGCCCTGGCCGCACTCTGCTCTCCTTCGGCCCGACCTATTCCATGTACCCCCTCCTGGCGGCGGGCACTGACACGATCTTCGCATCGGGGGAGCGGGAAGCAGACTTCACGCTGACCGCTGAGAGCGTCACTCGTCAGATCACGCTCCACCAGCCGAACATTGTGTTCCTGGCCTCGCCGAACAACCCGACGGCCACGGCTCTGGATGCCGAGGTGATCGAAGCAGCCTACGCCGCAGGGGAGCAGTTCTCCTCCATGATCGTGGTGGATGAAGCCTACGCCGAGTTCGCCAGAGATCAGAGCGCCAGCGCTCTCGCACTGCTCTCAGGCAGACCGCGGCTCATTGTCACCCGAACCATGAGCAAGGCCTTCGGCCTCGCCGGCGCGCGCCTGGGGTATCTTGCGGCCTCTCCGGCAGTCGTGGACGCGCTCCAGCTGGTGAGGCTGCCCTACCACCTCTCCGCGGTCACGCAGGCCGTCGCCCTGGCCGCACTGGAGCACACAGACCTTCTGCTGGGCACTGTGGATGACATCCGAGGGCAGCGGGACCGGATCGTCGCAGAGCTTGCGAAGCTGGGCTTCGGCGTCCATGCCTCTGACGCAAACTTTGTCTTCTTCGACGGAGTCCGGGATTCAGCCGCGCTCTTCCAGGCGCTTCTGGACCGGGGGATCCTCATCCGAGATGTCGGGATCCCGGGGACGCTGCGCGTCACAGCTGGAACCGCTGAAGAGACGGGTGCATTCCTCGATGCCATGAGGGATCTCGCCCCGCAGCATCTGGCCGCGGCTCCGCAGGCTCACACACTGTCACTGCCCACCCTCTGAGGAATGAACCCCTGATGACTGACGAAACGACCGGCCGATCAACGGCACGCTCCCGCACTGCAGCCATTGAGCGCACGACCAGCGAGTCCAGCGTCGTGCTCACGCTTAACCTTGACGGAACGGGGACTTCCCACATCGACACGGGAGTCCCCTTCTACGACCACATGCTCACGGCCCTGTCCAAGCACTCGCTCATCGACCTGGAGGTGCGGGCGCAGGGCGACACCCATATCGACGCCCACCACACGGTGGAAGATGTCGCCATCGTGCTGGGCGAGGCTCTGCGCGAGGCACTCGGGGACAAAGCAGGCATCGCCCGGTTCGGCCATGCGCAGGTTCCGCTGGACGAGGCCCTGGCCAGTGCAGTCGTTGACATCTCCGGCCGGCCGTACCTGGTTCACACTGGAGAGCCCGCAGGGCAGGAGTACCACCTGATCGGGGGACACTTCACCGGCTCGCTGACGCGGCACGTCTTTGAAGCCATCACGCTCCACGCTCACATCTGCCTGCACATGACTGTGCTCGGCGGGCGAGACCCGCACCATATCGTCGAAGCCCAGTTCAAGGCCTTTGCCCGGGCTCTTCGATCTGCCGTCGAGCCGGATCCCCGCGTGCAGGGCATCCCCTCCACCAAGGGCGCGCTGTGAGCCGCACGACCGTCGCCGTCCTGGACTACGGCTCCGGCAATGTGCGCTCTGCGGTGAGGGCGCTCAAGCACATCGGTGCAGAGGTGACCCTGACTCGTGACTACGACGAGGTGCAGAACGCAGGCGGGCTTCTTGTTCCCGGCGTCGGCGCCTTCGCGGCTGTGATGGACCAGCTGACAGCGGCCCAGGCGCCGAGGATGATCGGGCGCAGGATCGCCGGAGGCCGCCCGGTTCTGGGAATCTGCGTGGGCATGCAGGTCATGTTCGAGCGGGGTGTGGAGCACGGGCGGGAGGCCGAGGGGCTCGGGGAATGGCCGGGCACGGTTGAGCGCCTCAAGGCCGATGTCGTTCCGCATATGGGGTGGAACACAGTGACTCCGCCTGCTGACTCACAGCTGTTCCGGGGCCTGGAGGACGAGCGCTTCTACTTCGTCCATTCCTACGGCGTCCAGTCCTGGGAGTTCGACGTCACCCAGCCGCTCATGAAGCCTCCCTCCGTGACATGGGCAGAGCACGGATCGCCCTTCATCGCGGCGGTGGAGAACGGACCGCTGAGCGCCACCCAGTTTCATCCCGAGAAGTCAGCGGATGCGGGGCTCCAGCTCCTCGCGAACTGGCTGGAGACCTGCTGATGGGCCAGTACACGCCTGTGCTCCTCATGGGGCTCGCCGGTGTGCTGTTCGGGGGCGCCTACTCTCTCCGCGCTCAGGGCCTTCCCCGGAAAGCCTGGATCTCCCTTGCTGTGCTGGCAGTCATGGCTCTCATCGCCGCCTACCTCACTACTTTTTAGACACCGTTCTTGACGACAGGAAATCGCATCATGGCCCAAGACATTCTTGAACTTCTGCCCGCAGTGGACGTCGCTGACGGTCAGGCAGTCCGCCTCGTCCAGGGAGAGGCTGGTTCGGAGACCTCCTACGGCTCCCCGCTGGAGGCTGCCCGGCAGTGGGAGCAGGACGGCGCTGAATGGGTGCACCTTGTGGACCTTGACGCAGCGTTCGGCCGAGGCGACAACCGCGAGCTTCTGCGCTCCGTGACCGAATCACTGGGCATCAGGGTGGAGCTCTCGGGCGGCATCCGCGATGACGCGAGCCTCGAGGCCGCTCTCTCTATGGGGGCTGCGCGGGTCAACCTCGGCACGGCTGCGCTGGAGGATCCGGAGTGGACTGCCCGCGTCATTGAGCGCTTCGGGGACAAGATCGCCGTGGGGCTCGACGTGCGCGGCACGACCCTGGCAGCACGCGGCTGGACCAAAGAGGGCGGAGATCTGTGGGAGGTGCTTGACCGGCTGGAAGAGGCAGGCTGCCCGCGCTATGTCGTCACGGACGTCACCAAGGACGGGACGCTGCGCGGTCCCAACATCGAACTGCTCACACAGGTTCTCGAGCGCACCGACAAGCCCGTCGTCGCCTCGGGCGGCATCTCCAGCCTGGAGGACCTGGCGGCCCTTCGGACGCTCGTGCCCCTCGGGCTGGAGGGGGCTATCCTGGGCAAGTCTCTGTATGCCGGCAGGTTCACCCTTCCCGAGGCGCTGGACGTCGCAGGCCGCCGGGCATGACCCGACCTGTTCGACAGCTCCCGGCCCACATCCAGCACTCCCTCGAGCAGCAGAAAAAGCGCATAGCAGAGGGCCAAAACCTCACGGACACCGCCGGACAGCCCTGGCAAGGCCGTGATTTTGAGCACTCCATGCCGGCAGATCCTCAGGATGACGGGACGATCGACCCCGCTTTCGAGCGGATCCTGGCCGGCTGGAACACGGGGGAACGGGACGAGAAGGACGTCGTCGCGTCCCTCCCGGGGGTGCGGCTTTTCGTGGCGGCTCGAGCCGAGCACGCTCCCGCTGAAGAGCACGACGGCGCTCCCGCCTCCCCCGACCCTGCAGCTGCGGAGGCGCATGCGGCCGGGGACAAGGCCGCAGACATGACGCTCTGCTCCCTGACGGCGCCCGATGGCCGAAAGGCTCTTCCGGTCTTCACCAGCGCAGACAAGGTGACGGCCTGGGCCGCAGACGCTCGTCCTCTTCCCTTTGATTCCCGGCGTCTGGCGCTGTCCTGCGTCCAGGACGGGGCCTCCTTGTTGGTGATCGACCCGGGGGAGGGCGTGAACTTCGTTGTCCGCCGTCCTGCCGTATGGGCACTGGCCAAAGGGGAGGACTGGGCGCCGTCGTATGAGTCCGGGGACGTGGCGAGAGCTCTCCGGGAGATCGCAGACGAGGAGCCCTGGCTCGCTCGGGTGAGCCCGGCGCGAGGACCCCGCGTGGATGCGATTCTGCCCGGCGGAGAGCAGGCCCGCGGGGGAGGGCTGGGACCTGAACTCGAATGCCGCGTCTTCGTTTACCGCGGGTTGACTCAGGAACAGCTAGGCGCTCTGATGGAAAGAGTGGCTCACGCTGTCTCGGCCTCCGGCGTTCTCGCCGATGAGGCGGATTCACTCACCCTCAAAATCCTGGATGCAGGGCAGAGGCCTGCGGAGAGCCTGCCCCTGAACACCCGCCCCTGAACGCACAGTCACGGAGAGTCAATGAATCTTGGCCCCTTCCGGGAGGTCCTCGCCCGCCCGGCCATCGTCCAGCTGATCCTCGTGGGAGTGGTCGCCCGACTGCCCCACGCCGCAGCGGGGATTCTCCTCACGCTGCACGTCGTGGACACGCTGCATCTCGGCTATGCGCAGTCCGGCATTGTGGCAGCCGCTGTCACGGTGGGCATTGCCGTGGGGGGACCATGGCGAGGCCGGAGGATTGACCAGGTGGGTCTGCGCAAGGCGCTCATCCCCTCGATCATCGGCGAGATGGTCATCTGGACAATCGCAGCCCACGTCCCCTTCTGGGTGCTCGTGCCCCTCGCCTTCATCGGAGGCGCGCTGAGCCTCCCCGTGTTCTCACTGATCCGGCAGTCACTCGGCGTCCAGACGACGGGAAGCCTGCGCAGGACCTCGTACACGGTGGACTCTATGGCCACCGAGATCGTCTTCATGATCGGCCCTGCGGCTGCCGTGGTCATCGCCTCCAAGCTCTCGACCACCTTCGGCATCATGGCCGTGGGGTGGGCGGCGGCCCTGGCCGGTCTCTGGCTCATGGCCCTCAATCCGCCCACCCGCTCTTCTCAGCTGCGCCGAGTGGACGAGGACATCGAGGCCGACCTCGAGTACTCGCAGAAGTCCGCAGTCGCAGCGGCTCCGGCGAATCTTCACCAGGTGGCAGGGGACATCGAATCGGTGGGTCAGCGCCTCGCACGCCGCAAGATGAAGGCTCGGCTCCAGCAGGGCCGGGATCGTCACCTGCCGTGGCTCACGCTGCCCGTCGCCGCCACCCTGGTCGTCTCGGCGGCAGCCGGATTCGTGCTCATCGGCACCGAGGTGTCGATCATCGCCCAGCTGCGCGCGGGGGGACACGGGGAGGACCTGGGCCTCGTCTTCTTCTTCTGGTGCGCGGCCTCGGTGGTCGGCGGCATCATCTACACCATGATGAACCGGCCGATCTCGCCCATGATCCTTCTGGCGCTCATGGGGGTGACCGCCATCCCGATGCTCCTGGCGCAGACCCCGTGG
>JAGLBH010000004.1:17677-28109 GCA_018260285.1 Arthrobacter sp.
GAGCTCGCCCTCTGGTCCATCCCGACAGGCCTCTTCTGCGCCCCGACCCTCTCCGCGTCCTCCGAGATGCTGACGGGCATGGTCGAGGAGGAAGTGCGAGGCGAGGTCATGGGATGGTACGGATCTGCCATGACGGTCGGCACAGCCCTGGGCTCTCCGAGCGTGGGACTCGTCATCGACGCGGGCCGTCCCGCGATGGCGTTCATCGTCACGGGGGCCATGGGTCTCGTCGTCGGGCTTTTGGGCTACGCCGCGCGGCAGCGGCGGCGCCAGGTGCTGTCAGCCTGAGGCTGCGCGCACGCCGCTGAGACCCTTGCACTGAAGGGGACTCGCGATGGAGACGGCACAGGCCGTCGTCGTTCACAGAGGAGAACGACGACGGCCTGCCGTCTGTCAGAGGAGATCCCGGGTGAGATCAGTTGACCGGGCCCGTGAACTTCTCTCCCGGGCCCTGTCCGGGGGCGTCCTGAATGAGGGAGGCCTCGCGGAAGGCGAGCTGAACGGATCGGAGGCCGTCGCGCAGGGGAGCGGCGTGCTGGCTGCCGATTTCCGGGGCGGCGGCGGTCACCAGGCCGGCGAGCGCTGTGATGAGCTTGCGAGCCTCGTCGAGGTCCTTGAGCTCCTCGGCATCAGGGCCTGCTGCCAGGCCGCACTTGACGGCTGCGGCGCTCAGGAGATGAACGGCTGCGGTGTTGATGAGCTCGACTGCGGGGACTTCGGAGATGTCTCGAGCCGCTGCGGCGGCAGAGGCCTCATGGGAGTCGTGGGAGGGATGTGCGGAATTCTCGGATTCGGTGGTCATAGTGATAAGGTTATCGAGCGAAGTGGAGTTTCTCCCACCTTGGTGACCGCGTTAGCGTTGGATCACCGGGTACAGAAGGAAGAACCGGTTCGGGGCAACCCGAAAAGCCGGTCTCAGTGTCGGCCTGCCGATCCTGATCTTCTTTCAACCGGAACCTCCGCGAGCAGCTGCCCACGGAGGTTTTTTCGTGTGCAGTCCCATGGTTCTCAAATCAAGGAGCATTCACATTAGCGAGACACGCATTAATGATCGGATCCGAGTCCCCGAGGTCCGACTGGTCGGCCCCAACGGCGAGCAGGTTGGCGTCGTGCGCATCGAGGACGCCCTGCGTCTTGCTGCGGAATCGGATCTGGATCTAGTCGAGGTCGCGCCGCAGGCGAAGCCACCTGTGTGCAAGCTCATGGATTTTGGCAAGTTCAAGTACGAGGCCGCCATGAAGGCACGCGAGGCTCGGAAGAACCAGACCAACACGGTGCTCAAGGAAGTCCGCTTCCGCCTGAAGATCGACTCCCACGACTACGAGACGAAGACTGGCCACGCCAAGCGCTTCCTCGGCGCCGGGGACAAGGTCAAGGCCATGATTCAGTTCCGCGGCCGCGAGCAGCAGCGCCCCGAGATGGGCATCCGCCTGTTGGAGAAGTTCGCTGCGGATGTTGCCGAGTTCGGTGCGGTGGAGTCCGCTCCCCGCATTGACGGCCGCAACATGGTCATGGTCATCGGCCCTCTCAAGAACAAGGCTGAGGCCAAGGCCGAGGCCCGTCGCACTGCCGGTCCGGTGGAGCCGAGCGCCCCCACCCGCCGCCAGCAGCGCGCCGCCAAGATGGAGCGGATCGACACCCAGCAGTCGGTGCGCAGCGGTCAGTCATTGGCCGATGTGATGCCGGAGGGCCTCCGCAAGATGGCCGAGGCCGCTCAGGCTCCTGCTGCGGAGAGGCCCGCCGCGGCTGAGAAGCCGGCTGCCGCCGAGCAGCCTGCTGCCGCTGTGAAGTCTTCTGCTCCGAGCGAGAAGCCTGCGGCGAAGGCACCGCAGACCGACGCTCCGAAGGTCCAGGCTCCTCGCACCGAGTCGCCGAAGACGGACAGCCGCCCGGCAACGGGTCGTCTGTCCTCTGCTCCTCGCCAGACCGGCTCGCCTCGCACGGCGTCTGCCCCGCGGAGTGAATCTCGCGGACAGAGCGCTCCTCGCACGGCGGCTGCTCCGGCGTCCGCCCCGAAGGCCGCTCCTCGTCCGGCGGCAGAGCAGACCCCGTCTGCGCCGAAGGCTCCGTCTGCGGGGGCTCCCAAGCCCGCCGCAGCGCCGAAGCCGATGGCCATGCCCAAGCCGGGCGCTGCGCCCAAGCCCCAGGGACGGCCCAAGCCTGGCACAGGCCGCCCCGCTTCCTCGTAGAGAGTCCTTCGGGACACTCTGTCGAGAGCTCGTTGAATCTGGTCGGCCGCGTCCACTGGGCCGGCCGCCATCATCGCCCTCTCGCCCGCTTCACCGCGGGTGAGAGGAACACGTAAGGAGAACGGCAGCCATGCCGAAGAACAAGACCCACAGTGGTGCTAAGAAGCGCTTCAAGCTCACCGGCACCGGTAAGCTCAAGCGCCAGCAGGCCAACCGTCGTCACTACCTCGAGCACAAGTCCTCGACGCTGACGCGCCGCCTCGCAGGCGACAAGATCGTTGCCCCGGCAGATCGTCGCACGATCCGCCGCATGCTCGGCATCTAAGACCTTCAAGCTTTCGCCGGCCCCGTCCGGCGAGCACCACCAGGATTTGATCTGCAGGTCACTGCGGATCTCCCCGAATTAAAAGGAGTACACACGTGGCACGTGTGAAGCGGGCGGTCAACGCCCACAAGAAGCGCCGGGTTATCCTCGAACGCGCCAAGGGCTACCGCGGACAGCGCTCGCGCCTGTACCGCAAGGCCAAGGAGCAGCTGCTCCACTCGTTCGTCTACAACTACAACGACCGCAAGAAGCGCAAGGGCGACTTCCGTCGTCTCTGGATCCAGCGCATCAACGCTGCGGCTCGCGTCAACGGCATGACGTACAACCGCCTCATCCAGGGCCTCAAGGCCGCTGAGATCCAGGTTGACCGCCGCATGCTCGCCGAGCTCGCTGTGTCGGATGCCAACGCATTCGCCGCACTTGTTCAGCTGGCCAAGGACGCGCTTCCGGCCGACGTCAACGCTCGTCGCGCCGAGGGCTCCACCGCCGTCAAGGCTCCGGCAGCCGTCAAGAAGGCTGCCGCTCCGGCAGCTGAGGCTGAGGACGCTCCGGCTGTCCCCACCGAGAAGGCTCTCGCCGCCGGCATCCCCGCCGTGGCAGGCGAGGCTGCTCCTGAGGGCTACGTCATCAAGGGCAACCAGCAGTCCGGCAAGTACCACGTGCCGGGTTCCACCTGGTACGACCAGACGGACGCCGAGTTCTGGTTCAACTCTGTCGAGGCCGCCAAGGCCGCTGGCTTCACGCCGGCCGGCGGCGAGTCCCGCCAGAAGTTCGAAGGCTAACAGCTCTCCAGAGCAATAGCTGACAATGGGTGCCGATGGATTCCATCGGCACCCATTTCTGCCATCACCCCCATGTTCGAGCTCTCCCGATGAAGGACCCCCTGTGCAGATGCTGACCAACCCTCGTGCCGACCGAGTCAAGGCCTATGCGAAGCTTCGCATGCGCTCTCACCGCCTCCGTGAGGGGCTGTTCCTCGTCGAGGGGCCCCAGGCGGTCCGCGAGGCCCTCGAGTACGACGCCGGCCGCAGCCGCTCGGAGCGATCCATCGTAGAGTTCTTCACCACCGAATGGGCGCTCGAGAAGCACGAGGACATCGCAGAGCTCGTCCGCCGCTCGGGCACGAGCGTGACGTACGCTGAGCCGGACGTCATCGCAGCGCTCGCCGACACGGCCACCCCGCAGGGCATGCTCGCGGTCTGCCGGATGATCGACGTGCCGCTGGCCGAGCTGCTGGCGGGCCGTCCGCGCCTGCTCGCCGTGCTCGCGAGGATTCAGGACCCGGGCAATGCGGGGACGATCCTGCGAGCTGCTGACTCGGCAGGGGCCGCCGGCGTCGTCTTCCTCCCCGAGACGGTGGACCCGTACAACCCGAAGGTCGTGCGCTCGACGGCCGGAAGTCTCTTCCACGTGCCCTTCGCGCTGGCGGGGGAGGACTGGCTGGAGCAGATGCGCACGGCGGGGCTGACGATCCTCGCTGCGGACGGCTACGGGGAGACGGACCTGGATGCGCTGCTGGACGATGCGGCCGCCCAGGGCTCCGAGGCCCTGCTGGCCAAGCCCACCGCCTGGCTCTTCGGCAACGAGGCCCAGGGGCTCTCAGAGGAGGAGGAGCAGAGCGCCCATGCACGGGTGCGCGTTCCGATCTACGGCAAGGCCGAGAGCCTCAACGTGAGCACGGCGGCCACGGTCTGCCTCTATGCGTCGGCGCGGGCTCAGCGCGGCTCCTGACTAGTGGGCCGTGCCCTCTTCGACCTTCTTGCCGAACGGAAGGAAGTGAAGGGCGAGCACGATGACGGCGCCCCACAGCGTGCCCAGCACGAGGGAGCAGAGCGTCTCCACGAGCCACGCGAGGAAGGCTCCGACGCCCGCGACGTGATGGACGCCCTCCGTGAGGTGGTGGACGAACTGGTACGGGGCGTGGAGGCCGAGCGTGTCCAGTCCGGCAAGGACGATGTGGCCGCCAACCCAGAGCATGGCGAAGACGCCCACGGTCGAGATGATGCTGAGCACGTGCGGCATCGCGCGGACAAGACCGCGGCCGAACGCCTGGGTTCCCGCGCGTCCCGTGCGGGCCATGTGCAGGCCGATGTCGTCCATCTTGACGATGAGGCCCACCACGCCGTAGACGATGAGCGTGATGACGAGCGCCACGATGAAGAGGATGATGGCTCGGTTGAGGAGAGGCTCGTGGGCCACCTCGTTGAGGGAGATGACCATGATCTCCGCCGAGAGGATGAAGTCCGTGCGGATCGCGCCCTTGACGACCGAGTCCTCCGCCTCTTTGCCCCCCTCGCTGGCGGGCTCGGTGTCCTCGTGGCCCCCCGAGATCATCTCGTAGACCTTCTCCGCGCCCTCATAGCAGAGGTAGGTTCCGCCGAGCATGAGGATCGGCGTGAGCAGCCACGGGGCGAATTGGCTCAGCACGAGCGCAAGCGGCAGGATGATGAGGATCTTGTTGACGAGCGACCCCTTGGTGATGCGCCAGATGATCGGCAGCTCGCGCTTGGGATCCACCCCTGAGACGTAGCGCGGGGTCACGGCGGTGTCATCGACGACGACGCCCGCGGCCTTGACGCTGGCTCGCCCTGCCGCGGCGCCGACGTCGTCGACACTGGCAGCGGCAAGCTTGGCCAGGGCGGCGATGTCATCGAGGAGTGCTGCCAGTCCGGCGCTCATAGGGTCACTTTCGTCAGGACGGTCATTCGGCGGATCACGACGGATCCTTCTGTGAAAAAGCGTAGTGGAAAAAGGTCAGGCGGCCTTGCGCACGGCCCGGGTCTCCAGCCAGCCGGAGAGCAGAGCGAGGAGCAGGCCCAGGAAGGCGAGGCCGACGCCGACCCAGGCGGGTGCCTGCAGGCCGTAGCCCGCGCCGATGACCGCCCCGCCGAGGAATGCCCCGAGCGAGTTGGCCATGTTGAGGGCAGAGTGGTTGAGGGACGCGGCGAGGGAGGGGGCGTCCGGCGCCACGTCCACGAGGCGCTTCTGCAGGGGAGCCACGAGGAAGGACCCCGAGGAGCCGATGAGGAAGATGAGGATGAAGGCCGGGACCGCGTACGGCGAGAGGAGGGCGAAGGACGCCATGAGCACCATGAAGCCCACGCAGGCCCCGTAGATCGTGCCCATGACGGACTTGTCCGCGAGAATGCCCGCAAACCAGTTGCCGACGACCATGCCCACGCCGTAGACGCCCACAGCGATCGGCAGCACTGATTCAGGAAGCCCGGTCACGGTGAGCAGGGTGGGGGAGATGTACGAGTAGACGGCGAAGAACCCGCCGAAGCCGATCGTGCCGATCGCGAGGGCCAGCCAGAGCTGCGGGTGGCGCAGTCCCCGGATCTCTCCCATCATGGAGGCTCCCTCGGGCGCGGGCTCGTGCGGCACGGTCGCGATGACGGACACGAAGGCCAGCAGTCCGATGATGCCGACCGAGAGGAACATCATGCGCCACCCCGCGGTCTGGCCGAGCCAGGTCACGAGGGGCACGCCGATGACGTTGGCCACCGAGAGGCCCATGAGCACCATGGACATGGCCCACCCGCGGCGGGCCGGAGGAACAAGAGAGCCCGCGATGACCGCCGCGACGCCGAAGTACGCGCCGTGCGGAAGGCCCGCGACAAAGCGGGAGACGAGCAGCCAGTGGTAGTCCGCCGTGAAGAAGGACGAGGTGTTGGCCAGCGTGAACCATGCGAGAAGAGCCAGGGCCAGGGTGCGCCGGGGCAGCTTCGACCCGAGGGCCGCGAAGGTCGGGGCGCCGATGACGACCCCGAGGGCGTAGGCGCTGATGACGTGCCCGCCCTCAGGGATGGAGATGCCCAGATCCCGCACCATCGGATCCAGCAGCCCCATGATCGTGAACTCCGTGGTTCCGATGCCGAAACCGCCGACCGCGAGCGCCGTGATCGCGATGAGTGCCTTGGCGGTCAGCTCGCTCGGCGGGCGGGATGCTGCGGTGCGTGTGCTCATGGTCGGTCTCCCGAGGTGGTGGACGAGGGTGATGCGCGGGCAGGGCTTCACTAGCATGGAGAGATGACGAACCCCGGAGAACATCTGATGGACCGCCCTGCGCCGGCCCCTGGTCCCCGCCCTCAGCCGCTCATTGTGGCCGCGGTCATTGCAAGGCCCGGAGATGTCGGGCCGGGCGGGCGCTTCTTCGCGGCGCGCCGTACGTACCCTCCAACCCTATCGGGCCTCTGGGAATTCCCTGGAGGGAAAGTGGAGAAGGGTGAAAAGCCTCACACGGCTCTGGCGCGGGAGTGCCGGGAGGAGCTGGGCATCGACGTCGTCGTCGGTCGAGAGATCCGTCCTGCGGAGGCGGACGACTCCTGGCCCGGATGGACCGTGACGAACGGTCTGCTCATGCGCGTCTTCCTCGCGGAGATCGCAGGGGATGACGACGACGCCGGGGCCGCCTCCCCGGAGCCGCAGATTCGCGAGGGGCACGACGAGGGGCGCTGGCTCCCGTTCGACGAGCGCGCGCTGGATCTGCCCTGGATTCCCGCCAACCGGCCGATCGCGGAGGAGCTCCTGAGGCAGGTGCGAGATCCCCGCTCTGCCGCAGAGGACGCGGCCCGAGAGGCAACAGCCCGATAGACTCAAGGCTGTATCTCTTGCAGGTTCCGAGTACACCCAGTCACACCAGAACAAAGGATGTCCCCATGTCTGAGCCGTCGCGCCTGACGGAGTCCTCGAGTGAGGGAGCAGTTTCGGTTCCCCACCCCACGGACGCGGCAGCGGTCTCGCAGGCCGTTGACCGCGCACTCGCCGAGATTGCCGCCGCCGCGGATTTGGCGGCGCTTAAGGACGTGAAGATCGCGCACACGGGGGAGAAGTCCCCCCTTGCGCTGTCCAACCGCATGATCGGCCAGCTCGACAAGTCCGAGAAGGCTGCCGCAGGCAAGGTCCTCGGGCCGGCTCGCGGCCGGATCAGCAAGGCCCTCGCCGAGCGCACGGTCGTGCTCGAGCAGGAGCGGGACGCGGCGATTCTCGTCGAGGAGGCCGTGGACGTCACGGCTCTGCCCGTCCGCCGGCGGGTCGGCGCACGCCACCCCCTCACGGTGCTCCAGGACCAGGTCTGCGACATCTTCGTGGGCATGGGCTGGGAGATCGCCGAGGGCCCCGAGGTCGAGTCCGAGTGGTTCAACTTCGATGCCCTCAACTTCCCCCCGGACCACCCGGCGCGCGAGATGCAGGACACCTTCTTCGTGGAGCCCGCAGACTCCCACGTGGTTCTGCGCACCCACACCTCTCCCGTGCAGGTGCGGGCGATGCTCGAGCGGGAGCTTCCGCTCTACGTGCTCTGCCCGGGCCGCGTGTACCGCACCGACGAGCTCGACGCCACGCACACCCCCGTCTTCCACCAGTTCGAGGGCATCGCCGTCGACAAGAGCCTGACGATGGCCGACCTGCGCGGCACGCTGGAGCACTTCGCGCGGCAGATGTTCGGCGAAGAGGCCAAGATCCGCCTGCGCACCAACTACTTCCCGTTCACCGAGCCGAGCGCCGAGCTGGACGTCTGGCATCCGGGCGCCAAGGGCGGCCCCCGCTGGATCGAGTGGGGCGGCTGCGGCATGATCAACCCCAATGTTCTGCGCGCCGCGGGGATCGACCCCGCCGAGTACCAGGGCTTCGCCTTCGGCATGGGCATCGAGCGCACGCTCATGTTCCGCAACGAGGTTCCGGACATGCGGGACATGATCGAGGGCGACATTCGTTTCAGCCAGCACTTCGGGATGGAGATCTAAGTTATGCGACTGCCTTTGGACTGGCTCCGCGAGCACACCGAGCTCGCACAGGACGCCACTGCAGAACAGGTTCTCGAGACCTTCGTCCGCGTCGGCTTCGAGGAGGAGGACATCCACCGCCCGGGCGCTGAGCTCACGGGCCCGATCGTCGTCGGCCAGGTGCTCTCCCTCGTCAAGGAGCCGCAGAAGAACGGCAAGACGATCAACTGGTGCCAGGTGCGAGTCACACCCGAGGGCCAGCCGGCGCTCGAGGGCGAGGGCATCGACCCCTCCGGCGTGCAGGGCATCGTCTGCGGCGCGCACAACTTCGTCGAGGGGGACAAGGTCGTCGTCACCCTTCCCGGCGCCGTGCTGCCGGGCGATTTCCGCATCACCCCGCGCAAGACCTACGGGCACCTCTCGGCCGGCATGATCGCCTCCGCGCGCGAGCTCGGCCTCGGCGATGACCACGACGGCATCATCGTGCTCTCCGACCTCGGGCTCGACCCCGAGGTGGGCACGGACGTCTTCGAGCTCTTCGGCCTCTCCGAGGAAGCCGCCGAGATCAACGTGACGCCGGACCGCGGCTATGCCTTCTCGATCCGCGGCGCAGCGCGCGAGTACGCGCTCGCCACGGGGACCCCGGCCAAGGACCCGGCCGCTGCCGTCACCCCGGCACCCCTGGACGGCTCCGCCGACGAGGCGCCCGTCTACGGCGTTCCCGGCTGCGACCGCTTCGTGGCCCGCATCGTCGAGGGCGTTGACCCGACCGCTCCGACCCCGGTCTGGATGGCTCGCCGCCTCCGGCTCGCCGGCATGCGCTCGATTTCCCTCGCCGTGGACATCTCCAACTACGTCATGCTCGAGCTCGGCCAGCCGAACCACTGCTATGACGCGGACACGATCACGGGCGGCATCACGGTTCGCCGCGCCTCCGCCGGCGAGAAGCTCACGACCCTCGACGAGAAGGTCCGCGAGCTCACCTCCGCGGACCTCGTCATCGCCGACGACGCCGCCGCCCTGGGGCTGGCCGGCGTCATGGGCGGGGCCGCGAGCGAGGTCTCCTCGGAGACGACCCGCATCCTCGTCGAGGCCGCGCACTTCGACCCAGTGTCGATCGCCCGCACGCGCCGGGCCCACAAGCTGAGCTCCGAGGCGTCGAAGCGCTTCGAGCGCGGCGTGGACCCCCTGCTGCCTGCCGTGGCCGCGCAGCGCGTCGTCGATCTCCTCGTGGAGCTTGCGGGCGCTCGTGAGACGAGCATCGGCAGCGACGTCGTCGTGACCTCTGACGGGCAGACCGCGCAGGGGCAGGCCGCCCAGCCGTTCAGCGCCGCCCGCCCCGAGGTGCGCCTGCCGCTGGGCCTGGCCGAACGCCTCCTCGGCGTCGCCTACGCCCCGGAGGCCCAGGCGGGCTACCTCGAGTCCCTCGGATGCACCGTGGCCCGAGACGGGGACGAGCTCCTCGTGACGGCTCCCTCGTGGCGCACGGACCTGCAGACGCCGGAGGACCTTGTCGAGGAGCTCGTGCGCCTCGACGGGTTCGAGAACCTGCCCGCGACGCTCCCCGTGGCCCCTCCCGGCCGCGGCTACACGAAGATGCAGAAGCACAAGCGCCGCGTGGCCCAGGGCCTCGCGGACGCTGGCCTCACTGAGGTGCTCAGCTATCCCTTCGTCTCCGAGGCGCAGAACGCGCTCTTCGGCGCATCCTCCGCAGAGGAGGCTCCTGCCTCGATCCGCCTGGAGAACGCCCTGAGCAGCGAGTTCTCCCTCATGCGCCGCTCGATCATCCCCGGCCTCATCGCCGTGGCTCAGCGGAACCTCTCGCGCGGCTTCCGCGATCTGGCCCTCTACGAGCAGGGCCTCGTGTTCCTGCCGCGCACGGGCCAGGAGATCGGCACTCGCACGATTCCGCCGCTCGGAGCCCTGCCTGCCGAAGACATCCTCGATGCCCTGGATGCGGGACTCCCAGAGCAGCCGCTTCACGTGGCAGGCCTCTTCGTGGGACACGACGTGCCGCAGGGCGCAGGCGTGGCCCGACGAGCTGTGGACGTGACGGATGCCCTCGACGGGGCCCGGGTCGTCGGCGACCTCCTCGGCGTCGAGCTCGTGCCCTCCCGTGCCGAGCACCACGCCTTCCACCCGGGCCGCTGCGCCGCTCTGGCGCTCGCGGACGGAACGCACGTGGGCTTCGCGGG
>JAGLBH010000050.1 GCA_018260285.1 Arthrobacter sp.
AGGCAGGCTGAGATGCGGGCCTCCTCCGGCTCCGGCCGCACGCTCTTCTGGACCACCCCGACGAGGTCCGCGTACCCCATGCCGTCCTCGGCCTGGCGCAGCGCCTCGACAATCCCGCCGCGAATCTGACGGTTGGTCCCCGCCCACGGCTGCCCCTTGGGAAGGTAGTGCGGCGCGGGCTGCCCCGCCTCGATCCACGCGCAGTCGCCCGCCAGAGGGCACTCCTCGCAGCCCGGGTTCCGCGCCGTGCAGACGAGCGCTCCGAGTTCCATGACCGCCGCGTTGTACCGTGGCGCCAGGCCGGTCTCGTCCTCCGGCACGAGCCGCGCCGCGAGCATCATTTCCGCCGCCGTCAGGGACGGCTCGGGCAGGGCGTTCCCCGTGAACCAGCGCGCGTTGACCCGGCGGATGTTCGTGTCGACGACGACGGAGTGCCGCTCGAACGCGAACGCCGCCACCGCCGCCGCCGTGTACACGCCGACCCCCGGCAGGGCGAGCAGCTCGGCCTCCGTGGAGGGCACCTCCCCGTTGTGGTCCTCCGTCATCGCCACCGCGGCCGCATGCAGCCTGCGGGCCCTGCGCGGGTAGCCGAGACGGCCCCACGCCCGCACCGCCTCGGACTCCGGCACCTGGGCCAGGTCGACCGGACGAGGCCAGCGCTCCATCCACTCGAGCCAGATCGGGGCCACTCGCGCCACGGGCGTCTGCTGGGACATGACCTCGCTGACGAAGACGCCCCACGGCGTCGTCCCCTCCCTCCGCCACGGGAGGTCCCGCTCGTGCGCGTCGAACCAGGCGACGGTCCTGCGGTGCAGGCTCTCGGCGCGCGCTGGCGCGATGGCGGGGACGGGAGGGGCTGCGGCGATTCTTCTCACTCCTTCAGCCTAGAGCCCTGCGCCTTCAGCGGAGGGCCGGGCGCGGCGCATACACTCGGAAGTCGTACCCGTTGCCCAGGAGAGCAGACCATGCCCAGAACAAGCCCTGAAGTCTACCGGCGCCGCCGCATTGTGGCACTCGTCATTCTGCTTGTGGTGATTGCCCTCGTCGCATGGCTTGTGGCGGCCGTCGTGCACTGGACCAAGGGCGGGGACGACGCCGCAGCGCCCGTGCCGGCGCCGAGCGTCTCCTCCGCAGCGCCGGGGTCGAAGGGCACGGCCAGCGCGTCGGCGTCCTCCTCCCCGAAGCCCTCTCCCACGGGCTCGGCCGCTGAAGTCCCCCTCTGCTCGGATGACGCGGTCACGGTGGAGGTCACCCCGGACAAGGAGAGCTACAAGCCCAAGGAGAACCCGGTCTTCACGATGAAGATCACGAACGCCAGCACCGTCGAGTGCGCGGTGAACGTCGGCACGGAGGTCATGGAGTTCAAGGTCACGCTCGGCAACCAGCAGGTGTTCTCCACGAAGGACTGCCAGGTGGGAGGGGAAACCCTCTACAAGCTCATCCAGCCGGGGAAGTCTGAGACGGCCCGGTTCACCTGGAACCGGAATGCCACGGCAGCCACGTGCGCTGCCACCACCCTCAAGATCGCCCCCGGCAACTACCAGGTGACGGGCACCCTCGGCGGATCCTTCTCCGCCCCGGCACCCTTCGAGCTCGCGTACCAGTAGACCCCGTCAGTGCCGGTCGTAGAAGTTGATCTCGGCCATCCGGGAGAGCGTCTCCCGGACAATCCGCGCACGGTGGCCGCCGACCCCCTCCACCTCCATGAGCTCTTCGATGGAAGCAGCGAGGAGGCTCTGGAGACCCCCGAAGTGCTCCACAATCCGGTCCGAGACCGTCTTGGGGACGTTGCGCATCTGGCTGAGGAGCCGGTGCCCGCGCGGCTCCACGAGATCGTCGAGGGACTCGAGACCCTCGTGCACGCCGAGGATCGCGGCCACCTCGGCCAGGTCGACGAGCTGCGCGTTGCTCAGGGAGGCGAGGGCGGCCAGCTGGGCCTGGATGACGCCGCCCTCCTCCAGCGTGTCATCCGAGACGAAGTCCGGCAGGTCTGAGGCCGCGGAGGACGAGGCGCGCTCGGCGGGGAGAATGCCCGCGTAGTCACGCAGCAGCAGCTCCGTGTTGCCCTCGGTCCCGGAGGCCAGCTCCTCGAGCTGGAGGGTCACCAGGCGGCCCTCCGTGCCGAGCTCGAGCGCATACGTGGAGATCTCCCCGACAATGCGGCGGACCATCTCCTGGCGCTGCACCGCCGTCGCCACGTCCCGGAGCGAGACGGACGCCTCGATCTCCTGCGTGGAGAGGTGCTGCATGACCGACTCGAGGCGCTCGCGGTACCGCTCGAGCGTGTTGAGGGCCTGGTTGGCCCTCTCGAGGATGAGCTCCGTGCGGTCCAGCGAGTACCGGTGCCCGTTGATGAAGAGGGCGATGATGTTCATCGAGGCGGAGACCGCGATGACCGGGAATCCGGTGTCCACCGACATGCGCTCAGCCGTGCGGTGGCGGGTGCCGGACTCGATCGCCTCGATCGTGGAGTCCGGCATGAAGTGCACGGCGGCCGAGTGGATCATCGTGGCGTCCTTGTTGAGGACGATGCCGCCGTCCATCTTGGCGAGCTCTCGCAGGCGGGCCGCTGAGAACTCCGTGTGGATGAGGAACCCGCCCGTGCTCACCTCGCTGACCTTCTTGCTTTCCCCCAGCACGATGAGCGCGCCCGTGCGGCCGCGCAGAATCCGCTCAAGGCCTTCGCGCAGCGCGGTTCCAGGAGCAGTCCTCAGCAGGGTGTCCTTGAGGAGGGCGTCATATGAAGAGGGCATGGGGTCTTTCCGGTGAAGGGCGGGCGGGAGCAGAGGTGTGCGCCGTATGTCTCAGTTTAGGCGGGGCGGCTCAGAAGAAGATCTGGAGCGCCTCCGCGAGGGTCGAGACCTCTTTGACGCGGAACCCCGCGGGCAGGGGGCCGGGGCCGTCCGGGCTGGCCGGAACCACGGCGTGCGTGAAGCCGATGCGGGCTGCCTCGCTGATCCGCCGGCCGATTCCGGGAACGGGCCGAACCTCGCCCGCCAGGCCCACCTCGCCGAATGCGATGAGCCGCTCCGGCAGCGGGGTGCCGGACTTCGCGGAGGCCACGGCCAGGGCCACCGCCAGGTCCACCGCCGGCTCGGAGAGCTTCACCCCGCCGACGGTGGCCACGTAGGAGTCGTCCTTGGCCAGGGACATGCGGGCGCGCTGCTGGAGCACCGCGAGGAGCATGGAGACGCGCGCCCCGTCCAGTCCGCTCGTGGCCCGGCGCGGCTGGGAGTTGCCGGTCTCCGCCACGAGCGCCTGCACTTCGGCCACGAGGGGGCGCCGCCCTTCGAGCGTCACGCAGATGCAGGTTCCCGAGACGGGCTCCTTCGTGCGGGACATGAAGAGGCCGCTGGGGTCGGTCAGCTCGACGATCCCCGCCTCGGAGAGGTCGAAGCAGCCCACCTCGTCCGTCGGCCCGTAGCGGTTCTTGACGGCCCGGAGCAGGCGGAGGCGCGAATGCCGCTCTCCCTCGAACTGCAGCACCACGTCCACGAGGTGCTCGAGCAGGCGGGGCCCTGCGATGGAGCCGTCCTTGGTCACGTGGCCCACGAGCAGCGTCGTCATGCCCCGCTCCTTGGCGGAGGCGATGAGGGAGGCCGCGACCTCGCGCACCTGGGAGACGCCGCCGGCGGAGCCGTCCACCTCAGGGGAGGAGAGGGTCTGGACGGAGTCCACGACGAGGAGCGAGGGGGAGAGCGCCTCCACCTGCCCCAGGGCCTGGGAGAGGTCCGTCTCGGCGGTGAGATAGAGCGTGTCTGCATGCGCGCCGATGCGCTCGGCCCTCAGCTTCACCTGGGCCGCGGACTCCTCGCCCGTCACATAGAGAACGGTGCGCCCTCCAGCCCGGGCCGTCCGCGCGGCGACGTCGAGCAGGAGGGAGGACTTCCCCACCCCCGGCTCGCCGGCCAGGAGAAGCACCGCCCCCGGGACGAGCCCGCCGCCCAGGACGCGGTCCATCTCTCCCACCCCGGTCGTCGTGAAGTCCGCCGCCCGCGCGTCCACCTCGGCGATCCGCAGGGCCGGGGACGTGACCTTCGCCGCCGCCGTGGTGCGGGCCACGGCCGCGCCGCTCTCCTCCACCGTGCCCCAGGCCTGGCACTCCGGGCAGCGGCCCACCCACTTGACGGTGATCCAGCCGCACTCCGTGCAGCGGTACGCGGGGGAGTTCTTTGCGCTTCGTGATGTCTTTGCTGCCATGGAGTCCAGTCTTCCGGTAGGGGTGGACACGCTAAGAGTGCGCGCCCGCTGCGTGCGCTGTCAGTCGTGGGAGCTGTCGAGGGGCGGCAGGTGCTCCCGGGCCTCCTCGGGGGAGAGGCCGCTCGCCTCGAGCAGGTCGATCACCAGGGGCCGGAAGATGAGGATGAGCGCCTCGCCCTCGGACGAGCTGATCCCCAGGCGCTCGGGCGAGAGCTGCGAGGCCACGTGGTGGAGCTCCGCCCGCGCCCGCCGCCGCTGCCGGTCCCGCACGCCCGCCGAGGTCTCGCCCAGCCCGAAGGCCAGCGCCTCCGTGGACTCCGCCGTGAGCTCCAGGAGGTGGCTCATCTCCGCCATGGCCTCCGGCGTCAGCGCCGTGTTGGTGATCGCGGAGGAGAGGCGCCGGGAGAACACTCGGATGTTGCGGAGGGAGAGGTCCACGAAGTACATGCGGTCGGAGAGCTCCCGGATCTCCTCCCGGTGCCGCCCGTAGAAGGGCGAGATGCGGGAGATCTCGGACGCGTGGCCGATCGACTTGTTGAGCTTCTCCAGCTGCGGCTGGAAGCTGCGGGCGCGGATGAGGGAGTGCCAGGCCATCGTGGGGTCGCTGTAGGCGAGCGAGCCCGCGCACTCCCGCAGAATCCCGGCGAACTCGTTGAGGGCGTCCCGCACCTGGGTGTGGGACTCCCTGCGCGGGTCTTGCGGCCAGAGCGCCACGATGATGAGGGCGAAGGCCCCGCCCACTACCGCGTCGAGGCTGCGCGTGAACGGGCCGCCCGGGGGAGTGGGCAGGAGCACCACGAGCAGCGACTGCAGCCCCATCTGGGTGGTCAGGAGCGAGGACGAGTCCAGGAACCTCGCCAGGAGAATCGAGACGAAGAGCACAAGAGAGGCCTGCCAGATCCCGCTGCCGAACGCGTGGAGCAGCAGGTCCCCCACGAGAATCCCGAGGGTGCACCCCAGGCTCACCTCGAGCACCCGGGAGATATGGGACTCGACGCCGAAGCCCAGCGCCACGAGCGCGCTCGTTGCGGCGAAGAGCGGCCCGGAGTGGCCGAGCACGAGGTGGGCGAAGAAGTACGCGCTCACCCCGCAGATGGTCATCTGGATCGCGGGCAGGAACCCGGTCCGCACGCGCTTGAGCCCCTGCTCCGAGCGCACCCGGGCGAGCTTCCGGGCGCGAGTCAGGCTCACCACGAGGAAGGAGAGCGACTCGGGCTTCTCACGGGCGGATCCTGCGGCTGGCGGCATGGCCCCAGTCTAATTCTTCGACGACGCCGCGGCCCCGTCGGTCAGCCCCCGTGAACGTTAACGCTCCGTTCACTTTGGGGGCCGCCTTCATTCATCTAGTGCATCTACCTTCAAGGAGTACTTGCAGGAGAGACCTCCTGCTCTCGTTCCACATTAAGGAAATCTCGTGAAGGCGATTCGTCTTGGCCGTGCAGCGGCCGTTCTCTCTGTAGCAGCGCTGGCCCTCAGCGCCTGTGGCTCTGACAACGCAGCCTCCAACTCCTCCTCCTCGAGCTCCTCGACCTCTTCGAGCACCGCTGCAGCCGTCAGCGGCCAGATCAAGGGCGTCGGCTCTTCTGCTCAGAAGGCCGCGATGAACGAGTGGATGACTCAGTTCCAGAACAAGAACTCCGGCGCCAAGGTGGACTACTCCCCGGACGGCTCCGGCGCAGGCCGCAAGGCCTTCATCGCAGGCGGCGCACAGTTCGCCGGCACGGACTCCTCCTTCAAGGACGAGGAGCTCGCTGCTGCCAAGGCAACCTGCCCCTCCGGCATCGTCGAGGTTCCCACCTACGTCTCCCCGATCGCTGTGGCCTTCAACCTCCCCGGCGTCAAGGAGCTCAAGCTGGACGCGGCCACCACCGCCAAGGTTCTCCGCGGCGAGATCGCCAAGTGGAACGATCCGCAGATCGCCAAGCTCAACGAGGGCGTCACCCTCCCGGACCTGGCCATCACGCCGGTTCACCGCTCTGACGACTCGGGCACCACGGACAACTTCACGGACTACCTGAACAAGGCTGCCCCGGATGTCTGGAAGGAAGCCAAGGCTCAGGCATGGCCCGCTTCCCTCAAGGGCGAGGCTGCCAAGGGCACCGACGGCGTCATCTCCACCGTCAAGTCCACTCAGGGCGCTGTGACCTACGCTGACGAGTCCGCTGTGGGCGACCTCGGCGTCGTCTCCCTCAAGGTCGGCGAGGAGTTCGTCAAGCCGTCCGCTGAGGCCGCCACGAAGGCTGCCGACGTCGCCAAGCCGAAGCACGAGGGATCCGCCACGGACCTCGCCCTCACCATCGACCGCAAGACCACGGCCTCCGGCGCATACCCGGCGATCATGATCTCGTACCAGGTCTTCTGCTCCACCTACAAGGACGCCAAGACCGCAGACACGATCAAGGCCTGGGCCAAGTTCGTGACGAGCGAGGAGGGCCAGAAGGCTGCTGCTGACGCCGCAGGCTCCGCTCCCCTCTCCGCTGAGCTCTCCAAGAAGGCCTCAGCTGCTGTCGAGACCATCAAGGCCGGCTAACACCCTGCCCCTCTGAAGGCCGTGAGCCCTGCGTTTTCTGCCGGGCTCACGGCCTTCCCCCGCACTACTCGGCGGCTTCGGCCTGCCCCACCTCGACTGAAAGATATGTGCAGTGTCATCATCGACCGCAACATCGCAGAGCACCGCCAGCGGCCGTGCGGGTGACCGTATTTTCGCTGGACTGTCACTCGGCGCCGGAATCCTCATCCTCATCGTTCTCGCCTGCGTCGCGATCTTCCTCCTCGTGCAGGCCTGGCCGGCCCTCATCGCGCCCGCCTCCGCATCCACCGGCGGCGCAGGCTTCTTCGCCTACGTCTGGCCGTTCATGGTCGGCACCGTCGCCGCCTCCCTCATCGCGATCCTCCTCGCTACCCCCATCGGGGTGGGCGTCGCGCTCTTCATCTCCCACTACGCACACCGCCGCGCCGCTGACGCCCTCGGGTACGTCATCGACCTGCTCGCGGCCATCCCCTCCGTGGTCTACGGCGCCTGGGGCATCGCCTTCCTGGCTCCCAACCTCAAGGACAGCTACGCCTGGATGGCGGAGCACCTCGGATGGATCCCCCTCTTCGAGGGCCCGGCATCCCAGACGGGACGCACGCTCCTGACGGCCGCCATCGTTCTGGCCGTCATGATTCTGCCGATCATCACCTCGATCTCCCGCGAGCTCTTCCTCCAGGTGCCCAAGCTGCACGAAGAGGCTGCGCTCGCCCTCGGGGCCACCCGCTGGGAGATGATCCGCATGTCCGTTCTGCCGTTCGCCAAGCCCGGCATCATCTCGGGCGTCATGCTCGGCCTGGGCCGCGCGCTCGGCGAGACCATGGCGGTGACCCTCGTTCTCTCCTCCGGCGCTCTCACGGCAAGCCTCATCAAGTCCGGCAACCAGACGATCCCTGCGGAGATTGCCCTGAACTTCCCTGAGGCCTTCGGCCTCCGGATGAATGAGCTCATCGCCGCAGGCCTGATCCTCTTCATCATCACGCTGGCGGTCAACCTGGTGGCCCGCTGGTTCGTCACCCGCAACAAGGAATTCTCGGGAGCCAACTGATGTCGCACAGCGTTGAAAGCATGGACAATCGGACTGCACCGCTGCAGTCCCGTCGAGGCAACCTGACGAGGGGCACCCTGCCCCGCTGGGTTCCCTTCGCAGCCGGTGCGGCAGCGATCGCCGTCGCCTCCGCAGTCAAGGCCCTGGCCGGCTTCGGCCTCTTCGCCCTGGGGCTTCTCGCCGCAGTGCTCTTCGTCGTCGGCATGTACGCCGTGGCGCTCAAGGTCGAGGGCCACCGCAAGGCCACGGACCGCTTCTTCACCTATCTGGCGTGGGGAACGTTCCTCGTGGCGCTGCTCCCGCTCGTCTCCGTTCTCTGGACGGTGCTCGAGAAGGGCATCCCCGGGCTCATCGCCCCCGGCTTCCTGGACACGTCGATGAACGGCGTCTCCGGCCTGGCGGACAAGAAGGCCGTGACCCAGGGCGGACCGGTTCTCGGCGGCGCCTACCACGCGCTCGTCGGCACGGTGCTCATCACCCTCTGGGCCACGATCATCTCGGTGCCCATCGGTGTTCTCACGGCGATCTACCTCGTCGAGTACGCGGCCAACAACCGCCTGTCCCGCGCCATCACGTTCTTCGTGGACGTCATGACGGGCATCCCCTCGATCGTGGCGGGCCTCTTCGCCGCCGCTCTCTTCACAGTGCTTGTGGGGCCGGGAACGCGCATGGGCATCGTGGCCGCCGTCGCCCTCTCCGTGCTCATGATCCCGGTGGTCGTGCGCTCCACGGAGGAGATGCTCAAGATCGTCCCGAACGAGCTGCGCGAGGCCTCCTACGCGCTCGGCGTGCGCAAGTGGCGCACGGTCACGAAGATCGTCATCCCGACGGCGATCAGCGGCATCGCCTCGGGCATCACCCTGGCCATCGCCCGCGTGATCGGCGAGACCGCGCCCATCCTCGTGACGGCGGGTCTGACCACGCGCATCAACACGAACGTGTTCGGCGAGTGGATGGCATCCCTGCCGGTGTACATCTACAGCTTCATCCAGAACCCCCTCAACCCGTCCTATTCAGAGCCCAGTGCTCAGCGCGCATGGGGCGCAGCCCTTCTGCTCATCATCCTGGTGATGCTCATGAACCTGCTCTCCCGCGTGATCGCCCGTTTCTTCGCCCCCAAGGGCGGCCGCTAGGCCCACGGCCAACCGTGCTCACCGGAGACGGCGAGCCCATGAAAAAAGGATTCAAGCATGTCCAAGCGCATTGACGTGACCGACCTCAACGTCTACTACGGCAAGTTCCTCGCGGTGGAAGGGGTCAACATCAACATTGCCCCCCGCGCCGTCACGGCCTTCATCGGCCCGTCGGGCTGCGGCAAGTCGACCTTCCTCCGCACCCTCAACCGCATGCACGAGGTCATCCCCGGTGCATACGCCAAGGGCGAGGTTCTCCTCGACGGCGAAGACCTCTACGGCCCCGGCGTTGACCCCGTCAACGTCCGCAGCCAGGTGGGCATGGTCTTCCAGCGCCCCAACCCGTTCCCCACGATGTCCATCCGCGAGAACGTCCTCGCGGGCGTTCGCCTCAACAACCGCCGGATCTCGAAGTCCGACGCCGACGCGCTCGTCGAGGAGAGCCTCGTGGGCGCAAACCTCTGGAACGAGGTCAAGGACCGTCTGGACAAGCCTGGCTCCGGCCTCTCCGGCGGACAGCAGCAGCGCCTGTGCATCGCCCGCACCATCGCGGTGAAGCCGGACGTCATCCTCATGGATGAGCCTGCCTCGGCTCTGGACCCCATCTCCACGCTCGCGATTGAGGACCTCATCCACGAGCTGAAGAAGGACTACACGGTGGTCATCGTGACCCACAACATGCAGCAGGCTGCGCGTGTTGCGGAGAAGACGGCGTTCTTCAACATCGAGGGCACCGGCAAGCCGGGCAAGCTCATCGAGTACGACGACACCTCGAAGATCTTCAACAACCCGAGCCACCCGGAGACCGAGGCATACGTCTCCGGCCGCTTCGGATAACTCCGGGGGACACTCGTCCCCTTCCCCGGGAAATCGGGGCTCGTCCCCTTCCTCGTGGAAATTGGGTCGAAGGGGGCGGC
>JAGLBH010000051.1 GCA_018260285.1 Arthrobacter sp.
GCTCGGCATCGCGGCGGGGAAGGACGACGCCGCCCGGGCCCTTCACGAGAACGCCGCCACCCAGGACGCGCTGACCCGCGCGCTCGAGACCGTCCGAGGAGGACGCACAGTGACCACCGCCAACCCCGAGGCCACCTTCGAGGCCCTCAAGCAGTACGGCACCGACCTCACGGAGATCGCGCGCGCCGGCAAGCTGGACCCGGTCATCGGCCGCGACCAGGAGATCCGCCGCGTGGTCCAGGTGCTCTCCCGCCGCACGAAGAACAACCCGGTGATCATCGGCGAGCCCGGCGTCGGCAAGACGGCCGTCGTCGAGGGGCTGGCCCAGCGCATGGTGGCCGGGGACGTGCCCCAGTCCCTCCAGGGCAAGACCCTCATCAGCCTGGACCTCGGATCCATGGTGGCCGGCGCCAAGTACCGCGGCGAGTTCGAGGAGCGCCTCAAGGCGGTGCTCGAGGAGATCAAGGCCTCCGAGGGGCAGATCGTCACGTTCATCGACGAGATCCACACGGTCGTCGGCGCCGGCGCGTCCGGCGACTCCAGCATGGACGCGGGCAACATGCTCAAGCCCATGCTGGCCCGCGGCGAGCTGCGGCTCATCGGAGCCACGACTCTGGACGAGTACCGCGAGAACATCGAAAAGGACCCGGCCCTCGAGCGCCGCTTCCAGCAGGTCTACGTCGGGGAGCCGAGCGTCGAGGACACGATCGGCATTCTCCGCGGCCTCAAGGAGCGCTACGAGGCCCACCACAAGGTGCAGATCTCGGACGGGGCCATCGTGGCCGCAGCGGCCCTCTCCGACCGCTACATCTCCGGCCGCCAGCTCCCGGACAAGGCGATCGACCTCATCGACGAGGCGGCCTCCCGCCTGCGCATGGAGATCGACTCCGCCCCGGAGGAGATCGAGCTGCTCCGCCGCGCCGTCGACCGCCTCCTCATGGAGGAGCTCGCCCTCTCCGGGGAGAGCGACGCCGCGAGCCGCGAGCGTCTCGAGGCCCTCCGCGCGGATCTTGCCGACAAGCGGGAGGAGCTCGACGCGCTCAACGCCCGCTGGGAGTCCGAGCGCGAGGGGCTCAACGCCGTCGGCGACCTCAAGGTGCGCCTGGACGAGCTGCGCGTGGCCGCCGAGAAGGCCCAGCGCGAGGGCGACCTCGCCGCCGCGTCCAAGCTGCTCTACGGGGACATCCCGGCCGCCGAGGCCGAGCTGCGCCGCGCCGAAGAGGAGGAGGGCCCCGCGAAGGAGGACCTCATGGTGGCGGAGGAGGTCGGCGCGGACGACATCGCCGAGGTCATCTCCGCCTGGACCGGCATCCCCGCGGGCCGCATGCTCCAGGGCGAGTCCGAGAAGCTGCTCCACATGGAGGAGGAGCTCGGCCGTCGGCTCATCGGCCAGAAGAATGCCGTGGTCAGCGTGTCCGACGCCGTCCGCCGCGCGCGGGCTGGCATCTCAGACCCGGACCGCCCCACGGGCTCGTTCCTCTTCCTCGGGCCCACCGGCGTCGGCAAGACGGAGCTGGCGAAGTCCCTCGCGGACTTCCTCTTCGACGACGACCGCGCGATGGTCCGCATCGACATGAGCGAGTACTCCGAGAAGCACTCGGTCTCCCGCCTGGTCGGCGCCCCTCCCGGATACGTGGGCTACGAGTCGGGCGGCCAGCTCACCGAGGCGGTCCGCCGTCGCCCGTACTCCGTGGTGCTGCTCGACGAGGTGGAGAAGGCGCACCCCGAGGTCTTCGACATCCTCCTCCAGGTGCTCGACGACGGCCGCCTCACCGACGGCCAGGGCCGCACGGTGGACTTCCGCAACGTCATCCTCGTGCTGACCTCCAACCTGGGGTCCCAGTTCCTCGTCAGCCAGGATCTGGACGAGGCGGCGAAGAAGGACGCCGTCATGGGGGTGGTGCAGTCCGCGTTCAAGCCGGAGTTCCTCAACCGGCTCGACGACGTCATCCTCTTCGACCCGCTCTCCCTCGATGACCTGGGCCGGATCGTCGAGATCCATGTGGCCTCGATGCAGAAGCGCCTCGCGGACCGCCGTCTGACCCTGGAGGTCACTCCGGCGGCCCGCGAGTGGCTGGCGCTCAACGGGTTCGACCCCGCCTATGGCGCGCGTCCCCTGCGCCGCCTGGTCCAGCGGGAGATCGGGGACCGGCTGGCGCGGGCGCTCCTCTCGGGCGCTGTCGCGGATGGCGACGCCGTCCGCGTGGACGTCAACCCGGAGGATCCGACGGCGGGGCTTGTGGTGGGCTGAGCCCTACGCGCCCACCACGTCCGTGTACTGGATGGTGAACTGGCCCCGGAGCGCCAAGAAGTCATTCTTCTTGTTGAGATCCGGGGTCACGTCCGGAGTGAGGTTGAAGCGGCTGGAGACGGGGATGCTCACTCGGTTGACCGGGGACGCGGGCAGGTTGTAGATGTCCACCTCCCAGCGCAGGTCGAAGTGCGCGCCGACGGGAAGCGGGGTGGCGAGCGTGAACTTCTGGCGGCGGATCACGTCGTACGGGGCGGACTTGTTGGTGGTCTCGTAGGGCCCGCCATCAGGGGTGACGAAGATGCCGTTGTTCGTGCTCACGAGGCGCGGGTAGCTCGCGACGCGCACATCCGAGACCTCCGGGGCGGTGAAGTACTGGCGGTCCGTGGCGCCCACCGAGATGCGCAGCTCCGTGCCCACCGGGGCAGGGCACGTTCCGCCGTTGACGAAGCGCGTGACCATGGTCAGCGTGCGGACATTCCTCGTTTTGCTCACGCGGTAGTGCGGAGACTGGCGCTGGGAGGTGACTGCGGGGCTCCAGAAGTCGGGAGCCTCGAGGGGGTAGGAGATGGACTCGGGGTACACCTCATAGGTGCAGGCCTGGGCGGGCGGAGTGGACGCGGTCGCAGCGGGGGCTGCGCTGGCAAAGGCAACTGCAGGTGCGCTCCAGACGGCGGTCTTCACGACGCGGCGGCGGGTTACCTGGCTGTTGTCGGATGTCATTCAAAAACCTCGCAGGGTAGAACAGTCGTGCAATTTAAAAAACTCTCAAGGGCGCAGGCAAGCGTTCGATTAGGCTCTTAGGAGTATTAAAAATGTACCATATTCTTTGAGTTTTTGCATCGTGACTGTTGTGACAACTGCTCCGGGTGCAGGATTCTGAGCGCCTTCCGGGACTGCGCGGTCCGGCGTCACGGAGTCCCGGCGTGCCAGCACACCCCGGGAGGTTGTATCCTTGGTAGACGGACAGGATTTTTCACACACCTCCGGGGCCTCACGCTTGCGTGACCAGTCCCGGCTCAACGTATGCGAAGGGGGTCACGCCATGGGGCGCGGCCGTCAGAAGGCAAAGGCAACTCGCCAAGCTCGAGAGATCAAGTACTACAGCCCGGCAACGGATCTGTCAGCGCTTCAGAGCGAGCTCGCGGGTTCAAAACGAACGCCACCGTCGCGTTCGAACTTCGAGTCCGAGGAGCCTGACTACTCCGAGTATGTGGACAAGTACGCTGACCTCATCGAGGAAGAACCGGACGCTCCGCGCAGTCTCTGAGCGGACGGGCCAGCTGCTGATCCTAAGTGCTCGGCGCTGACTGGATCAGGGGCTTAAGCGGGGCCTCCACGACTCGACGAGCAGTACAGTTCACTTCGGGTGAAGCGTCCCTGTGACGATGGCCAGTCTCCCCTTGGGCCACCGCGCAGGATTCACCCGCTCCCGTTTGACAGACAGCCGATGGCCACCCGATACAGGGTGGCCATCGGCTTTCTTGTGTCCTGGGGGGGGGGAGGGGCGGGGCGCCGGGGTGGTGGGCGGCGGAGTGCGGCGAGGCAGGATGTCGGGTGAGAGGGGACGGGAGCTGTCTGGGTGCGCGGCCCAGTGAGTGTCACCATGAGTGCTCCGGGCTGCCGGTTTCGGCCTCGCCGTCATCTCTCAGTCTGGCCGAGATGCCCCGACTCCCGGATCGTCGGGTTGATGGTGAGCTCGCTTCGCTTGGTGCCAAGCCGCACTTCCCTAGACCCCCGAAGAATGGGGGGCCTACTGGTGCCCACCCCCGAGAACCTGGGGGTCTGTGGAGTGCACCTCTGAAAAAGCGGGGGTGCTGTCAGTTCGCTTCCCGGGAATCCATTGGCCAGGAGCGGCCGCCGTGAGGGGCGTGATGACTCTGATGCACGGCTGCTGCAAGGCTGCAAGGAGATGGGGCAGTGAGCCTGGCTCAGGGTGTTTGACTGGCTCAGGGTGTTTGAGAGGGAAAAGCAAAGCTTCGGCTCTTGTCTGCGCTGGCAGAAACTGTCTGCCCCGGCAGGAACGGCTTGTCTGCTGGGGGGGGGGCAATGCCCGCTGTCCTAAAGCGAAGTGGAGGCGGTGTGCGACATGGCAGAGAGTCGGAGGACTCTCTTTCCAGGGCGGGCGATGTTGAATTCAGGCTGCTGGAGACTGTGCAACAGCAGGCTGTCTGAATGAAGTATTATTTTTTCTTCTTGGCCGTGATGACTCCCCAGTAGACCAATCCCGGAAAAATAGAGCAGAAGAGGATGAAGAGAAGGCTGCTGGTCTCGAGGGTCTTGTGGCTGAAAATGGTTGATGACATGGAAGTCAAAAAAACGATGAAAAACATCATGGCAGGGATTGCAAAATCTTTCTTTTTCATTGATGTCTCCTGGTGAATTGCTGCCAAATGTCATTCAAGCAATTTATATCGTATGATGTTTCGTTCTGGACTGTCAATCTTCTGGGGCAATCGTTACAACACCTTTATATGATGCAGATGCAGATGCAGATGCTGGTGTAGATGCAGATGCTGGTGTAGAGCGCTGGCAGGTGATGGCGGATTGTCAGACCTGGGGTAGGCGGCGCTGGTTGGGCAGTGCCAGGAGGCCCGAAGGTTTCGTCTCGCTGGAGACCACTGCGTTTGGCTCCACACGCGTTTGGGCCCGAAGGGCGAGGCAGAGGAAGGGGACTGCGGCTCAGCGGCTTAGCGCGTCAGCGTTGTGTGCGCTTGTACCTGCCATTTTCGCCATGCCCCCTGAGATTGGTGGCATATCAAGAAGTGCCAGGCACAGGGCTGGCGGATTTTAAATGACAAGGCAGGCGGCTGCATGACCGCGCGGGCAGGGAGGAGCACATAGATAAACCCCCGGCCATTCCATAAACCCCCGTAAATTCAAGGGGTTTATGGAATAACCGGGGGTGTATGCGTGGGCCGAGCCCCTAAGCCGCGTAGGCGCCCTGCATGAGCACGGCGCCGCCGTCGACGCCCTTGGCGCCCTGGACGTAGTCCAGGCCAGCGCCGGAGACGTCCACCGCGTCCGAGGAGACGACCTCGCCCATGCGCCAGGCCGGGACGCCCCGGTCGGCCAGGAGCGAGAGAGCCGTCTCGGCGGAGGCCGCGGGAACCACGGCCACCATGCCCACGCCGAGGTTGAGCGTGCGCTCGAGGTCGGCCAGCGGCACGTTGCCCGTGGCCTGGACCCAGGCGAACACGGGAGGCAGCGACCACGTGGAGCGGTCCACGACGGCCGTGAGACCCTGCGGCAGCACGCGCGCGAGGTTGGCCGCGAGGCCGCCGCCCGTCACGTGGGAGAGCGAGTGAACGGCGTCCGCCTCGGCGAGAGCCAGGCAGTCGGCCGTGTAGATGCGCGTCGGGATGAGGAGCTCTTCGCCCAGGGTGGAGCTGAACTCGTCCACGCGGTCCGTCAGGGCCAGGCCCGAGTGCTGCACCACGCGGCGCACGAGCGAGTACCCGTTCGAGTGCAGGCCGGAGGACGCCATGCCGATGACGACGTCGCCCGCCGCGACCTTCTCCGGGCCCAGCACGCGGGACGCCTCGACGATGCCCGTGGCGGCCCCTGCGACGTCGTACTCGTCGACGCCCAGAAGACCCGGGTGCTCGGCCGTCTCGCCGCCCACGAGGGGAGTCTCCGCGAGGCGGCAGCCCTCGGCGATGCCGCGCACGATGTCCGCGATGCGCTCGGGGATCACCTTGCCGCACGCGATGTAGTCCGTCATGAAGAGGGGCTTGGCGCCGACCACCGCGATGTCGTCCACGACCATGCCGACGAGGTCCTGGCCGATCGTGTCGTGCTTGTCGAGCGCCTGCGCGATGGCCACCTTCGTGCCCACGCCGTCCGTGCTCGTCGCGAGGAGCGGGCGGGTGTAGGAGAGCAGCTCGGACGCGTCGATCATGCCGGCGAACCCGCCCACGCCGCCGAAGACGGACGCGTTGTGCGTCGCCTTGACGGCGCTCTTCATGAGCTCGACGGCGCGGTCGCCCGCCTCGACGTCGACCCCTGCGCCCGCATAGGTGATGGCGTTCGTGTCCTGCGGGGTGGAGTTCTCAGTCATTGGAGCCTTTTTCCTCATGGGTGATCGTGATGGGTGCGGCCTCTGCGGGGGAGAGGATCGTCTCGAATTCGGCGTCGGGGCCCGGGTCGCAGCCGTTGCTTCCCGTGGCGGCCTCGTCGGCGGGCTTCACGGTGGAGCGCTCGAGGAGGTTCTTGCCGCGGCGGGAGTCCTCCGGGAGGCGGATGGGGTACTCGCCGGTGAAGCAGGCGGTGCAGAGGCGCTCGCGCTTCTGCTGGGTCGCCGCGATCATGCCCTCTTCGGAGATGTACGCGAGCGAGTCCGCCCCGATCGACGCCCGGATCTCCTCGAGGGAGGCGCCGGAGGCGATGAGCTCGGCGCGGGAGGCGAAGTCGATGCCGTAGAAGCACGGCCAGGAGACGGGCGGCGAGGAGATCTTCACGTGCACCTCGGTGGCCCCGGCCTCCCGGAGCATCCGCACGATGGCGCGCTGAGTGTTCCCTCGGACGATCGAATCGTCGACGACGACGACGCGCTTGCCCCGGATGACGGACTCCAGCGCGTTGAGCTTGAGCTTGATGCCCAGCTGGCGCAGCGTCTGGGAGGGCTGGATGAAGGTGCGTCCCACGTACGCGTTCTTGACGAAGCCGTGGGCGAAGGGGATGCCGGACTCCTCCGCGAAGCCCACCGCCGCAGGGGTGCCGGACTCGGGGACGGGGATGACGATGTCCGCCTCGTGGTGGTCCTCGCGGGCCAGGACGCGGCCCATCTCCACGCGGGACTCGTAGACGCTGCGGCCGTTGATCGAGGCGTCCGGGCGGGCCAGGTAGACGTATTCGAAGACGCAGCCGGCCGGCGTCGCCTCCGCGAAGCGCTGCGTGCGCACGCCGTCCTCGTCGATGGCGATGAGCTCGCCGGGCTCGATCTCGCGGATGAACGTCGCGCCGACGGTCGCCAGAGCGGACTGCTCGGAGGCGACGACCCAGCCGCGGTCGAGGCGGCCGAGGACGAGGGGGCGGACGCCGTGCGGGTCGCGGGCCGCGTAGAGCGTGCCCTCGTCCATGAAGACGAAGCAGAAGGCGCCCTCGATCTTCGGGAGCAGCTCGAGGGCCGCCTCTTCGAGGGTCTCGCTCGTGGAGCCGCCGAGGAGGGTGGTCACGAGGGCCGTGTCGGTGGTGTTGCCCTGGGCGATCTCGCCGCGCTCGGGCACGCCGGTGGTGTCTTTGATGAGGTCGAACAGGTCAGCGGAGTTGGTGAGGTTGCCGTTGTGGGCCAGGGCCACGGTGCCGTTCTTGGCTGCGCCGAGGGTCGGCTGGGCGTTGGACCAGTGGGATGAGCCCGTCGTCGAATAGCGGCAGTGGCCGATCGCGAGGTGGCCGGTCATCGCGTTGAGCGTGGACTCGTCGAACACCTGGGAGACGAGGCCCATGTCCTTGTAGACCGCAATCCGCTCTCCGTCGCTGACAGCGATGCCAGCCGACTCCTGCCCGCGATGCTGCAGGGCGTAGAGACCGTAGTAGGTCAGTTTTGCGACCTCTTCACCCGGGGCCCAGACGCCGAACACACCGCATTCGTCCTGGGGGGCTTTCTCGCCGGGTAAAAGGTCATGGTTGAGCAATCCATCTCCGCGTGCCATAGGCCCATTCTCTCATGGCGACGGGGGTCACTCGTCCTCTGCGCCCGCCTCATCCCGGCGCACGAGGCGCACATTCTGAGAGCGCTTGAGGCTGAGGCGGTCCAGCACCAGCGCGGCGATCCCGCCGAGCAGCCCGCCCACGATCGCGAAGAGCATGGCGAAGTAGCCGAAGGCGGATGCCCGCGTATAGTCCTCGCTGCCCGGCGCGAGAACCGCGCAGAGCCCTGCGACGGCGATCCCGAGGACCACGCCCAGCCCCACGATCGGCAGCACGCGGGGCGCCGTCCGGTAGGAGGCGCTCAGAGGCGCGGCGTCCTCGGCAGAGAGCTCGGGGGCTGCGGACGGCGAGGCGGCAGTGGGCGAAGAGTCAGGCGCGTGGGACATGGTTTCCAGTCTATGAGAGGTCAGGCGCGGAAGAGGGGGAAGAACTCTGCGAGGTCGGTCCGGGTGCCAGACGCGGAGAGGCGGCCGCTCTCCCGGGCCTCGGCCCAGCTGAGCGTTCCGCCGGCGATCGCCAGGAACGTCGCCGCATCCGTCTCCACGACGTTCGGCGGGGTGCCGCGCGTGTGGCGGGGCCCCTCGACGAACTGGGTCACCCCGAACGGCGGAACCCTGAACTCCACCGAGTTCCCGGGGTGCGCGAGGGAGAGCTCCTCGAGCAGGTAGCGAACGGCGGTCGCCGTCGTGGTCCGAGGGGACGACGACGGGTCCCGAGCCCAGCCCTCCAGAGCAGCCCGGCCCTGGGCCGGATCGATCCTGCGGCGCGGGGGCATCAGGCGAGCAGGTCCATGACCGGCTGGCCCAGGCGGAGGGAGCCCACGGGCTTCTCCCCGCCCATGATCGGGCGGATGACCTTGGTGAGCGTGCGCCCTGCGGCCTCGGGCGTGATGGCGCCGACGCTCGCGAGGAGGCTGAGCCCCACGAGCGTCGTCGCGCGCGAGGAGCCGTCGAGCATCTTGAGGGCCACGCTCGTTCCGTCCTCGGCCGCGAGGACGAGCAGGCCCTCGGCCCCGAGCTTGGAGATGACGCCGAGGTCCTCCATGACCACCGTGTTCGCGAGGCCGTGGCCGTGGACGGCCCAGGGGTAGTCCAGCATCGCGGTGGCCACGGTCATGGCACGGGCGTTCTTCGAGAGGTCGTGCCGCGTCTGGGCGAGCGTGCTGAAGGCCGTGGCGAGGGCCCGGAGGGAGAGCGCCGGGACGGGGGCGCCGCAGCCGTCCACGGACCAGACGGCGGGCTTCTCCTGGGCGTACTCCTCGACGACGCGGGCCACCCGCTTCTGGACGGGGTGCTCGGGGTCGAGGTAGGTCTTCGTGTCCCAGCCGTTCTCGGTGCAGGCCCAGAGGAAGGCTGCGTGCTTGCCGGAGCAGTTGAAGGCCAGGCGGGACTTGCCCTCGCCGGAGCGGATGGCGGCCTCGCGGGCGGCGTCGTCCTCCGGGAAGTCCACGGGGCAGCGGAGGTCGTCCGGGGTCAGGCCCGCCTGGCGGAGCATCCCGCGGACCACGTCCTGGTGCTCCTCTGAGCCGCAGTGGCTCGCGGCGGCCAGGGCCACCTGGGGGCCGCGGAGGGGCACCTGGAGCTCCATCGCGGCGATCGCCTGGAAGGGCTTGACGGTGGAGCGGGCGAAGACGGGCGCCGTCGTGTTCCCGAGGCGCACGATCGGCTCGAGGTCCGGGCCGAGCACGACGGCCGAGCCGATGTGGCGGGACTCAATGAAGTCGCCGCGGACGTAGGTGGCAAGTTCGACGGCCTCGTCGGCACGGAATGTTTCAGGCATGACTCCCATTATCCAGGTTCCTGCCCTGCGACTAGTCTTAACCCTTGTGAAGACCTTGGTGATCGGCTCGGGCGGCCGCGAACATGCCCTC
>JAGLBH010000052.1:0-6123 GCA_018260285.1 Arthrobacter sp.
CGTCACGCCGAGGTACTGAGGGTTGGAATCACGACCGTTGCGAGTGGAACTCGCACCCTTCTTATGTGCCATTAGTTCTGCCTACCTTTGAAATAGAAACGGTTGAAGGCCGATCGACTAGGCGATCGAGGTGACCTTCACCTTGGTCAACGCGGCACGGAAGCCCTGGCGCTTCTTGTAGCCGGTCTTGTTCTTGTACTTCTGAATGACGATCTTCGGACCACGGAGGTTCTCAACGACCTCTGCGGTCACCTTGACCTTAGCCAACTCATCGGCTGCCGAGGTGATCTTGTCCCCGTCCACCAAAAGCAAGGCAGGCAACTCAATGGTGCTGCCAGCCTCAGAGGCAACGCGGTCAAGGGTCACGAGGTCTCCAACGGACACCTTTTCCTGCCGGCCACCGGCGCGGACAATCGCGTACACCACTTGGTTCTCACTTCTCTAGACGTTCAAATTCTTCTTACGCCTCACGCCCGAGCACATGTACCGCACGCTGTTCTCACTGCGTGGGAGGCATCTGCTCGCCGGAGGAATGCCTCGCGGCATGGCTTCAAGCCACACCGACAACACTTGCATCTGAATCCGCTCTGAGGAACAGGGTCCTCACGGCATGATTCAGCATCTCGTCAGTTAGAGGCTTAAGCACCGAAGATCCAGTCTACTGCACGCATCAGCGTGAACCCAACTTCCTGGACCTTCGGCGCGTCGCCTCGTCTTTTCTGACTACTTCCCGGCGCGGGCGATCTCCTCAGCGGAGACGCCCACCCCCAGCATGACGGGCACTGCGGACGACGACGGCGCAGCCGCCTTGTCCTTGATGCTCGCCACGAAGGTCTGCGCAGGCGCAGCCTCTGCCGCACGCTCAGCGACCTTGACCTCAGATCCGCCCTGGGGGCTCATGGCCACCCGGCGAGTCCGACGAGCAGGCTTCTGGGCTGCCGCCTGAGGAGCGGCCGCAGGAGCCTGAGCCACAGGGGCCTTGGCTGCCGGCGCCTTGGTCTCAGAGGAGGCCTTCGGCTCGGTGGCGGTCCTGGCCGGAGCCGCTTCCGCCGCAGCACTCGTCACAGAGGCCGATCCGGCCTCCGAGACGGCACGTCCGCGCCCGCCGCGACGGCGGCCTGCAGGCTCGTCTCCCTTGCCGGAGAAGACCTTCTCGAGGGCGTCAAGGCTTGCCTCCGGCTTGACGGACTCGCGTGAGCCGCGCGGGAGGGTCACCTTGGCATCGCCGAAGTCCAGCTGTGCGGACGACTGCTGAGCCGTCGGGGCCGAGGACGCCTTGGAGGCCGCCGAAGGCACAGTGCCCGAGGCGAGCGATCCCGGCGCCAGACGGGTTCCGTTGCCCATGACCACGTGAGCCGGGTTGAAGCGCTGGCTGCGCCCGCCCTGGCCGCCGCGGCCGCCGCTGTTCTGACCGCCGCGACCGCTGCGGTCGTTGCGATCATTCCGGCTGCTGCGGTCGCCGCGGTCAGAGCGCTCTGCGCGGTCTCCCCGCTCAGGGCGCTCGCCGCGGTCACCGCGATCAGAACGCTCAGCCCGCTCAGGGCGATCCGTGCGCTCGGAACGCTCGGCGCGCTCGGTACGCTCTCCGCGGCCCGAACGGCCCCGGCCGCGACCGGCCCGCTCGCGTCGCGGCGCCTCATCCTGGGAGCGCTCGGCGGCAGGAGCCTGCTTCTCTTCAGCTGCCTCAGCCTCGTCGGCGGCCTCCACGGCCTCCTCCACGGCTGCGTGGCGATCCTCGTTGACGATGTCGTCCGTCAGGGCGCGATCGTGCAGCTCGGCCTCAGCGCCCGGGCCGAGGTCCGGGAGCTGCTCCTCGAGCGCGGGAGACTCGTTCTCCGAGGTCTCGCTCTCGAGGGTCTGCTCGACGTCCTGGTCACCGTGACGCGGCTTGCGGCGTCGTCGTTCGGCGCGGGGACCGCGGCCCTCAGCCTTGGCGGCCGCAGGAGCGGGAGCGAGGGGACGGCGGTGGATGATCGGCTCCTCGTGCGTGACCATGCCTCGGCCGGCGCACTCGGGGCAGAGCTCGCCGAAGACCTCGAGGAGGCCCGTGCCCATGCGCTTGCGCGTCATCTGGACGAGGCCGAGCGAGGTGACCTCAGCCACCTGGTGCTTGGTGCGGTCGCGGCCCAGGCACTCCACGAGACGGCGCAGGACGAGGTCCCGGTTGGACTCGAGGACCATGTCGATGAAGTCGATGACGATGATGCCGCCGATGTCCCGCAGACGCAGCTGGCGGACGACCTCTTCGGCCGCCTCCAGGTTGTTCTTCGTGACCGTCTCCTCGAGGTTGCCGCCGGAGCCGGTGAACTTGCCCGTGTTGACGTCGACGACCGTCATGGCCTCCGTGCGGTCGATGACGAGCGAGCCGCCCGACGGGAGGAAGACCTTGCGGTCGAGAGCCTTGTTGATCTGCTCGTCGATGCGGTAGTGGCTGAAGATGTCCTCGTCGCTCTCCCACTGCTCGAGACGGCTCACGAGGTCCGGCGCCACATAGGTGACATAGGCCTCGATCTGGTCCCACGTGGTGGAGCCGGAGACGAGGAGCTTCGAGAAGTCCTCGTTGAAGACGTCGCGGACGACCTTGATCGTCAGGTCCGGCTCCGCGTAGAGCAGCTCGGGGGCGAGCGTCTTGGAAGAGCTGGCCTTCTCCTTGATGCCCTCCCACTGGACCCGGAGGCGGTTGATGTCGTTCGTCAGCTCTTCCTCCGACGCGCCCTCGGCGGCCGTGCGGACGATGACGCCGGCGTCTGCCGGGAGGTGGTCCTTGAGGATCTTCTTGAGGCGAGCGCGCTCCACGTCGGGGAGCTTGCGGGAGATGCCCGTCATCGAGCCGTCCGGCACGTAGACGAGGTAGCGGCCCGGGAGGGAGATCTGGCTCGTCAGGCGTGCGCCCTTGTGGCCCACCGGGTCCTTCGAGACCTGAACGAGGACCGTGTCCCCGCCCTTGAGGGCGTTCTCGATGCGGCGCGGCTTGCCCTCGAGGTTGACGCTGTCCCAGTTGATCTCGCCCGCGTAGAGCACGGCGTTGCGGCCGCGGCCGATGTCGATGAAGGCGGCCTCCATGGACGGCAGAACGTTCTGCACCTTGCCCACGTAGACGTTGCCGATGAGGGAGTCCTGCTGCGTGTTGGAGACGAAGTGCTCAGCGAGCACGCCGTCCTCGAGGACGCCGATCTGGATGCGGTCGTCCTTCTCGCGGACGACCATCATGCGCTCGACGCTCTCGCGGCGCGCCAGGAACTCGGCCTCCGTGATGACCGTGCGGCGGCGGCCCGAATCGCGCGAGTCGCGACGGCGCTGGCGCTTGGCCTCGAGGCGGGTGGAGCCCTTGACGGCCGTCACCTGGTCCGGGCCCGTGCCCTCGGCCACCTTGCGCGGAGCGCGCACGCGGGTGATTGTGTTGGGCGGGTCCTCGTCGTCGCCCCCGATGAGGTCGATGTCCTCTTCGCCGCGACGGCGACGGCGACGACGGCGCGTGACCGTCTCCTCGCTCTCGTCGGAGCCGTGCGAGGACTCCTGGCGGCGGCGGGACGGGCGCTCCTTGACCTCAGCGGCGATCTTCTCGACGATGAGGGACTCGACCTCCTCCGGGATGGAGAACGGGTCAAAGGGGTCCACGAGGAACTCGGGCTCCTCGGGCTTCTCCTCTGCGGGCGAGGCCTCAGCTGCCTCTGCGGGCGGGGTCACGGCGCGAGAGGCGATCTCGGTCTCCCCCGCGCCCTCGGCGGGCGTCTCCACGGGCTGCTCGGCTGCCGCTTCTTGCTCGTCCGGAGCGATCTCCGGCGAGGCGATGTCCTTCTCAGACATAGTCTTCACTCAATTCTCGAGTGTGGTCCTCCGAACCCACACGTACGGGACCACCCAATAGGGTCAGCGCGGCCGCGGGGACAAACTCGGGCGGCTCACGCAGAAATCCTTCGTCTCTGCCCCTGTGTTCAGGGGCCGACGCATGCCATGACACCGGCTTCACACTCAGCCACCGAGGCTTTCCTTTGCCTGCCAGGCCTGCGAATGCGCGAGGCGCTGATCCGCTGGGCCGTTCGGTGCTGCTGCGCGGTGAGACGCTGCGTCGGGGCCATTCCGCACGGTGTGGCGCGCTTCCTGGACCATTCCCTATGTTCTCACGACTCTTCGGAGAAAGCTGGGAAGCCAGGGAAAGAGAGCCGAGCTAAGCAAGTAGGCTCGGAGTATGAGCCAGAATGAACAGCCTCAGGCGCCCCGTCAGCACTCCCCGCAGCCGCGCGGGATCGTCACCGCAGACCGGGAGCCCCGCAACACCGACCGGCCGCTGGCCTGGATCCTCCTCATCGCCGGGGCCATCGCCTGGCTCGCCTCCGGGAAGCTCGTCCTGGAGCGGCTGGAGCTCTTCCGCAACCCGGATTATCAGACGAGCTGCGACATCAACCCGTGGCTCTCCTGCGGTCGGGTCATGAAGTCCTGGCAGGCGTCCCTCTTCGGCTTCCCCAACCCGCTCATCGGGATTGTGGGCTTCGGCGTCGTCATCACGATCGCCATGGCGCTCTTCGCCGGGGCGCGGTTCCAGCGCTGGTTCTGGATCTGCCTGCAGATCGGCCTGGGTCTGACGCTCGTCATGCTCGGCTGGCTCTACTACTCGGCGCTGTTCGTCATCGGGGCGCTGTGCCTGTACTGCATGATCGTCTGGTTCTGCTCTGTGCCGCTCTTCCTCTACACGCTGCGGCGCAATCTGCGCGCGGGGGTCTTCCCTGCGGGTGCCGGCGTCGTCGACTTCTTCGAGAGGTGGACCTTCGTGCTCGTGGCCGTCGTCGAGATCCTCATCTTCGGCTCGGTCTTCATCCTCTTCATGGACGCCTTCATCTGATCCCCTTCCCCCCTCTCACAAGGAGCGCCCCATGGCACGGCCCTTCCCCGCGCATCCCTCTCCCCCGGTCGTCGCTCTCGTGCTCGCCGGAGGGCGAGGCGGGCGCCTCATGCCCCTGACAGAGGCCCGCGCGAAACCGGCTGTCCCCTTCGCGGGCTCGTATAGGATCATCGACGTGGTCCTCTCCAACCTCATGCACTCGAAGATGGAGAACGTGTGGATCGCCGAGCAGTACCGCCCCTTCACGCTCAACCGGCATCTCGCCGGCGGGCGTCCGTGGGACTTCGACTCCACGCGGCACGGCTTCCAGATTCTGCCCCCGGCGGAGGGGCGCAGCGAAGAGGGCTTCGCTGCCGGGAACGGGCACTCGCTCCACCAGCAGGTTCCGCTCCTGCAGTCCTTCGGAGCTGAGACTGTCGTCGTGCTCTCTGCGGACCACCTCTACCATCTGGACCTCCGGCCGGTCATCGCCCAGCACCTCGAACGCGGCTCCGAGCTGACGGTGGTCACCACGGAGATCTCCGAGGACCCCTCGCGCTACGGCGTGGTCCAGGTGCACGACGGCGCAGTCACCCGCTACGACTACAAGCCGGAGAGCCCCGAAGGGCAGCTCGTGGCCACGGAGATCTTCGTGTACCAGGTCTCGGCGCTGGCGGCCGTCACGGACGACCTCGTCCAGCGAGAGAAGGCCGCGGAGGAGCGGGCCGCGGCACGGGGCGAGGACTCCGAGCACGATCCTCGCGTGGACGGCGACTCGCTCGGCGACTACGGGGAGTCGATCATCCCCGCCTTCGTGGCCCGAGGCAAGGCCCACGAGTACCGGCTGGACGGCTACTGGCGGGACATCGGGACGATCGACGCCTTCTACCAGGCGCACATGGAACTCGTGCGGGGCGAGGGTCTGGAGCTCAACCGGCCGGAGTGGCCCGTGGTCACGAACCCGCGCGAGGTGAAGCCCGCCTGGATCGGGCCCTCGGCCTCCGTGGTCCGGTCCCTCGTCTCCCCCGGTGCCTCCGTTGAGGGATCGGTGGAGGACTCGGTCATCGGGCCCGGAGTGGCGGTGGAGCGCGGTGCGCAGGTGCGCCGGTCCGTGCTGCTCGGTGACTGCACTGTGCCGGCCGGTGCCAGGCTGGAGGCTGTCATCGCCGATGTGGGCGCTGACATTCCTGAGGGCTCCACGGGTGAGAGCAAGCCAGGTCCGGGCAACATCACGGTGCTGGTGCCGGGACAGCGCAGACCCGCCTCCCCGGCGGATGAGACGACGGGTCCCTGACGGGCCGGGG
>JAGLBH010000052.1:6133-9472 GCA_018260285.1 Arthrobacter sp.
GGTCCCTCCCAGCTCCCGGTTGGCTGCACCCCCGGTTATTCCCTACACCCCCGTACATTCGAGGGGTTTATGGAGGATCCGGGGGTGTAGGGCTCTAGGCCCCGAAGAAACCGGGGGCGTAGGCCAGCACGCCACCAAGAAACCGGGGGCGGACTGAGTACAGCCCCCGAGAAACCGGGGGTGCAGACCAGCGCGGGCGCCCCTGCAGCCCCTCGACCGCCGGAGACGAGGCACACGAAAGCGGGGCCCGCAGCCCAGGGGCTGCAGACGCCGCTGTCCGCATCAACACCGCAGTCCGCATCACCGGTGCGGTGTCTGAGGGATCAGGCGAACCAGATGGCGATCTCGCGCTCGGCGGACTCCACCGAGTCGGAGCCGTGGACCAGGTTCTTCTGGACCTTCTCGCCCCAGTCGCGACCGAGGTCGCCGCGGATGGTGCCCGGAGCGGCCACGGTGGGATCGCTCACGCCGGCCAGGGCGCGGAAGCCCTCGATGACGCGCTCGCCCTCGAAGACCACGGCCACCACGGGGCCGGAGGACATGAACTCGAGGAGCGGCTCGTAGAACGGCTTGCCCTCGTGCTCTGCGTAGTGGGCAGCCAGAACGGAGCGCTCCGGGGTCACCTTCTTGAGCTCGGCGATCCGGTAGCCCTTCGCCTCGATGCGGCGGAGGATCTCCCCCGTCAGGCCGCGCTCGACGCCGTCCGGCTTCACCAGAACCAGTGTGCGCTCAGTGCTCATCGTCAGTCTCCTTCGATCCGGCGCAGACGCGCCGATTGATAACGTGCTGTTTCACCCAGGCTACCGGGTGAAGCTCAGCCCTTCGTGCGAAATTCAGGCTTCCGTGCGAATCTCCGAAGCGGTCTCCCCGTGCTGCTCGCGGTAGAGGCGTTCGGCCTCGTCCCGCTCGGCGTTCTCCTCGTCGATCTTCTTGCCCTTGACGAGGGCGTAGGCCCAGCAGCCCGTGAAGCCCAGGGCCACGAGGGCCATGGCGGGGATCCAGAGAGCCAGCCCGAAGGCCAGCAGCTGCAGCGCCCACCCGAGCTTGATGCCCCACGGCTTGGCGAGGACCGCGCACGCGCCGATGAACGCCGCCGCGAGGGCCAGCCCCGCGCCGATCATCCACGGCAGGTTCGGATTCCCGCGGTAGAGGCCGATCATCGCCAGGGAGGCGAAGACAACGGCCAGCGCCTGGAGGGTGAGCACCGTCGAGGCGAAGAGCATGCGCACGCTGCGCCTCGGCTTGGGCATCCCGGGACGCCACTGGGCCTGCTCCTCCGCGAGCTTCTCGCGCACAGACTTACGCGCCATCCTCGTCCTCCTCATCCTCGTCAGCGAACTCGGCGTCGAAGACGTCCGCAGCGGAGTCGTCATCCGACCACTGAGCTGTCCGCACCACAGGCTTCGCCGCGGGGGCGGAGCCCAGAAGCGCCTGGGCCTCTCCCACGAGCGTGATGGAGCCGGTCACGAGGATGCCTCCCGAGAGGTCGTTGAGCTCCTCGGCCAGCTCGTGCGCGCGGGTCAGCGCGGTCACCAGGTCCGGCTCGCAGTAGATGTCCTCCTCCGGCCATCCGGCGGAGAGCGCCAGCTCCTCGAGGTCCTCGGGGATGATGGCGCGCGGCGAGGTGGACTGCGTCAGCACGATGGGGCCGGCGTCGTCGTCCAATTCCCTGCGGAACGTCGTGAGGTACTCGAGCGCGTCCTTCTCCTGGAGAATCCCGACGACGGGAACCAGCCGCGAGAACTGGAAGGCCTCGCGGAGAGCCCGGGTCGTCGTCTGGATGCCCTGCGGATTGTGCGCGGCGTCGAGAATCACGGTCGGGGCGGTCCTCACGACCTCGAGGCGGCCCGGGGACGTGACGGTCTCGAAGGCCTCGCTGAGCAGCTCCGGGCTGAGCTCCCGCTCGCCCCCGAAGAAGGCCTCCAGCGCGGCGACGGCAAGGGCCGCGTTCTCCGCCTGGTGCTCACCGTGAAGGGGCAGGTAGAGGTCAGGGTAGCGCCCGGCCAGTCCCTTGACGGTGATGATCTGCCCGCCCACGGCCAGCTGACGGGACTCGACGCCGAACTCCACCCCCTCGAAGACAAAGGGGATGTCCAGCTCGCGCGCTCGGTCCAGGAGGACGGTCGCGGCGGCGGGCTCCTGCGGCGCGGAGACAAGGTATCCCCCGGGCTTGAGGATGCCGGCCTTCTCGTGGGCGATCTCCTCGACCGTGTCCCCGAGCAACTCGGTGTGGTCCAGCCCGATCGGGGTGACCACGGAGACGTCCCCCGAGACCACGTTCGTGGCGTCGGTGATCCCCCCGAGGCCGACCTCGACGACGGCGACCTCCACGGGCTCGTCCGCGAAGATCGCAAACGCGAGCACCGTGAGGGCCTCGAAGTACGTGAGGCGGTTCTCCCCCTGGGCGGCCAGCTCGTCGTCGACCATCGCGATGAACGGGCGGATCTCGTCCCAGACGCGCACGAAGGTCTCGTCCGAGACCGGCTCGCCGTCGATCGAGATGCGCTCCGTGACCGAGACGAGGTGCGGGCTCGTGTACCGCCCCGTGCGGAGGGTGTGCGCCCGGAGGCCGGCCTCAATCATCCGAGCGGTGGAGGTCTTGCCGTTGGTGCCCGTCACGTGGATCACGCGATAGGCCTTCTGGGGGTCGCCCAGAAGCTCCATCGCGCGCCACAGCGGCGCCATCCGCGGCTCCATCTTGTTCTCAGGCGCCCGGGCGAGAAGCTCCGCGTAGACGCTCATGACGTCCGACTGGTCGGTCACTTGGACTCCCCTGCCGTACGCTCCACGGAGACGACGGGCTGTGCGCCCGTGCCCTCGGCGAAGACGAGCTCGTCGCTCAGCGTCTCCCGCTGGATGAGGGCGGCGTTGGCGGTGAGGGCCTCGGCGTCCTCGGGGCGGGCGGTGATCGTCGTGACGATGCGGTCGCTGATGTGCAGGTCCGCGTCGCGGCGGGCCTGGGCGATCATGCGGATCGTGTCGCGGGCCAGGCCCTCCGCCTCCAGCTCGGGCGTGAGCTGCGTGTCCAGGACCACGAAGCCTCCGCCCGGGAGGACGGCGGCTGCGGCGCCTTCGGCCTTCTCCGGATCGACGACGGTCTCCAGGGAGTACTCGCCCTCCTGGAGCTCAAGGCCGCCGGCGGTGACGGTGCCGTCCTCGGCCACAGACCAGTCGCCGGTCTTCGTGCCCTTGATTGCCTGCTGGACGCTCTTTCCGAGGCGCGGACCGGCCGCACGGGCGTTGACCACGAGCTTCTGGCTGATGCCGTACTCCTCCGCGGACACGGCCTCCGCGTCGAGGACCTCAAGGGACTTGAGGTTGAGCTCGTCCTTGAGGATC
>JAGLBH010000052.1:9482-9716 GCA_018260285.1 Arthrobacter sp.
CGTCAGCTGCCCCGGGTTGGAGACGACGACGGTGGCCCCTGCCAGCGGAAGCCGCACGCGCAGCTTCGCGGCCTTGCGGAGGGCCGAGCCCGTCGAGGCGACCTGGCGGACGAGCTGCATGGCGGCAAGCCCCTCGGCGTCGTCCGGGAAGACCGAGGCGTCCGGGTAGTCGGTCAGATGAACGCTCTGGCCGCCCGTGAGCCCGCGCCAGATCTCCTCCGTGGCGAGCGGCAG
>JAGLBH010000053.1 GCA_018260285.1 Arthrobacter sp.
CCCAAGGGCGTCACTGACTTTCGCACCGTGAGCCAGGAAGAGCTTGACGCGGTCGCGGAGGAGCTGAACGAACGGCCAAGGCAGACGCTGTGTTGGGCGAGTCCGGCTGCTAAGCTCAACGAAATTCTCACGGGAGTTGTTGCACCGACCCTTTGACACCACCGCCGTTGAGACGCCCCTTAAGACCCAATCCTCGAGAGGGGGGAGGGATAAAAGGAGGGGCAGCCTACCTGGAGGCGCCCGGGGGGCCCACGATGAGGGCCGCCGCCGTGAGCACCGCGATGAGGCCCAGGGCCACGAACACGGCCACCTTCGGGTTCACGAGCACGCGCGCAAGGAGCTTCTCCGGGAGCGAGTCCGCCGTGTCCGGGCGATGGGCCGGTCCCAGCCGCCACACGGGGGCGATCTTGTGGTGCTTCTCGGCGTTGGCGTCGAAAATGAGGGTGCAGAACGGCGGAATGGCGCTGGCCAGGCCGAGCAGGCCCCGCTTGAGGGACCACTTGTTGTCGATCCAGACCGCAGCGGTCACCACGACGAAGGACACGAAGACGATCCCGTGGAGCATGCCCCCGATGCGCACGCCCATGTCCGTGCTCTTCGTCCCGTACTTGAGGAACATGCCGAAGAGCAGCAGCGCCCACGTCACGGCCTCGGCCCGGGCCACCACGCGGTAGAGCGTCAGCGGGCTGCGCAGCCCGGGAGCCTTGGTGCGCCGGGAATTCGGCAGGGAAGTCACCTGGTCCATTCTGAAAAACCTTCCTGAGTGCCCATGCAGAGCACGATAGACGTGATCAGCCCTCGGTCTTGGCTGTGGGATCGACCGGGGCCACGCCGTCTGCCGGGACGCCGTGCACCGCAGGAGCCGCCGACTTCGAGGAGGAGCGGATCGCCGAGACGGCTTTCTTGGCTGCCTCGAGGCCCTTGGCCTTGGCCGCCCGCGCCGCGCCCGGAGCCTCTGCTCGCACCTTGAGGACTGCGCGGATGCCGCGGTAGGTGACCGGGCGGAGGGGGATGTCATAGAGCGAGGGAGCGTCCACGATGTTCTTGGAGAATGAGAGCTTGAAGCGCTCCAGGCGCTTGAGCTCCGGCCAGCGCGGCGAGCTGATGCCCGTGAGGCCGCATGCGATGTTCCCGGCCTCTCTCAGATCCAGGAGCATCTGGTTGATGAGGAACGGCATGGCGCCGATCTTCTGCGCGCGGCGCGTGGAGCCCGCGAAGTAGTAGACCGCGCGGTTGTGGTACTGGTTGGAGATAAGCCAGCCGACGGGCTCCTTCTCGCCCAGCTCGCCGCCCTCCACGGGAGCGTAGACCACGTAGAGGTCCACATTCTCAGGGAAGGAGTCCAGGAGGCGAGTGAAGAATCCGCGGCCCAGGAGGTCGAAGCCGTCTCGGCTGGCCGTCTCCTCGGCGATCGGGTAGCAGACGCTGAGGAAGAAGTCCGTGCGGTCCTCGGTGATGCGGCGAGCCTCGAGGCCCGAGCGGCGCCCGCGGTTGATGAGGTTGCGTGTCGTGGAGGAGAAGGTCTTCTTGAGATCCTCGGGAGTGTCCTTGAGGGGGACGACGACCTCGCGCTCGAAGTAGCCGCGCTCGATCGACGGCACCGCGCCCGGCACAGCCTCCGGGTGCATGAGGACGACCCGCAGGTACATGGGCTTGACCGACTCGTCCTTCGTGATGTGGTCAAGGATGGTCGCCACGACGCGGCGCTCGCGCTCCGGTGTGCGGGGAGCCACGAAGACGGGGCCGGTCAGCGAGACGATGGAGTCTCGGACGTTGCGCACGATGTGGTCCAGGGCCAGCGTGGCGATGATCTCCTCGCCCTCGCGGAAGACGAAGTATCCGTACGGCGTGCGGCCGGGGTCGTCCCCGCCCATCCGAGACCAGATGCCGCTCTGCTCGATGGGGATGTAGACATCCTCGGGGAGGCTCTGGAGAACCTTCTCGAAGTCATCGGCTGTGAACGACTCGATGGAGTAGAGCGCCTGCGGTGTCGTCGCCATTGGACGGATTCCCCCTGGATATTCGGTTCGCTGTGGATCGCGAAGAGGCAGAGCCGCTCCGGACACGTCTTTCACGACTATATGCGATATGTGGACTGTTGAAAGGGTGAATGGCCGTCCCTCCTCCTGTGAGGGCGGGACGGCCGAGTGGAGCTATGCCTTGCGGCGGGCGGCCGAGACAGCCTTCGTGATGACCGAGCGACCCGTGGAGAGAGTCTTCTTCACCGCTGCGGGGCCTTCCGCCCGCGCCGTGAGCAGGGTGCGGAGCGCCTCGTAGCGGACTCGGTTGAGAGGAACGTCGTAGAGGCGGGGGTAGTCCGCGATCTGCTTGGAGAAGCGCAGCTTGAAGTTCTCCACGCCCTTGAGCTCGGGGTAGCGCTCGGAGGAGATGCCCGTGAGCCCGACGGCCAGGTTTCCGCTGGCGCCCAGCTCAACGAGAATGCGGTACATGAGGGCGAACATCGCGCTGGTCTCCTGCGCGCGGGCGTTCGATGCCCCGTGGTAATAGCAGCCGCGGTAGTGGTACTCATTGGTCATCATCCAGGCGACGGGAATCTTGTTGTCGGCATCGGCGTCGTCGTCCGTGGCCGGAGCGAAGGCCACGAAGAGGCGGGTGTTCTCCGAGGCCTTCTCCAAGGTCTCCCGGTACACCGTGCTGGACAGCGGCGCGAAGTTGTCGCGGGCCGCGGTCTCCTCCATGAGGGGGAAGCACACATCCTCGAAGTACTGCCCTAGGTTCTCCGTGATCTCGCGGATCTCCACGCCTGCGCGCCCTGCGCGGTTGATGCGGGTGCGAGCGTTGGAGGAGAAGGACTTCTTCAGCTCCTCGGGGGTCTTGTCGACGTCGACGACGACCTCCCGCTCGTAGATGGCGCGCTCGATCGAGAGCTTCGTCCCCGGGTAGACCTCAGGGTGCTCCAGGTGGAGGCGAATGTAGAGCGGATCGACAGAGTCGTCCGCGCGGACGAAGGCGATGAGCGCATCGAGAACGCCGCGCTCGGCCTCAGGGGTGCGCTCGGCGACGAAGACCGGACCGGCCAGAGCCACGAGTGACTCTCGCGTGGGGCGCTTGAAGCGGTAGACCGAGCAGATGGCGACGAGCTCGCCGGCCTGGCGGAAGGCGAAGAGGCCGTAGCGCGTGCGGGCCGAGCCGTCCTCGTTGATGAGCCCCCACTGGGGAGACTGCTCGAAGGGCACGAAGAGTTCTTTGGGAAGAGTGTGAACCAGTGCGCCATAGGACTGAGCATCCAAGCGTTCTGCAGTCATGGAAGAAGGCATCTGAGTTCCTCGAGTTGGGGGTGGTGTCTGGTGAAGCGAGAGAGCGGTGACGGGCACGCGAAAAATCCCGTCCTCCTTTCCACGGGGAATGAGGACGGGATTCCTGCTCATCTCAGATCAGCACAGAGAGGTTCTCCGTGCTGGTGATGAATTACTGTGCTGCCGGAAGGCGAAGGGTGTGGCCCGTGATGATGAGGTCCGGGTGGATCACGCGATCCTTGTTGAGCTCGTAGAGAGCCTTCCAACCGCCCTTGACGTTGTACTTCTCAGCCAGATCGGAGAGCGTGTCGCCTGCCTGGATGGTGTACTCCACCGTGTTGTCAGCGGAGACAGCCGGTGCGGCAGCCTCAGCGACCGGAGCCTGGACAGCGGCTGCCGGTGCGGACGGAGCAGCTGCTGCGGGAGCCTGAGCAGCTGCTGCGGGTGCCTGAGCAGCGGCCGGGGCCTGGACTGCGGTGGAGGGAGCCGCTGCAACAGGAGCTGCGACGGCGGGTGCCGGAGCGGCTGCGACCTGGGGTGCTGCAGCCGGGGCCGGGGCGGCGACCGGAGCTGCTGCGGGTGCGGCGACCGGAGCGGCAGCGGCGGCCGGGTTGGCGCCAGCCGTGCCGTAGAGGCCGAGCTTGGCAGAGCATGCAGGCCATGCGCCCCAGCCCTGGAGGGCGAGGAGACGCTCACCGGCCTGGATCTGCTCAGCCTTGGAGGCGTACTGGGGGGAGCCGGACATGCCGACGCCGTTCCAGGACTGCTGGGTGAACTGGAGGCCGCCGTAGAAGCCGTTCCCCGTGTTGATGCTCCAGTCGCCGCCGGACTCGCACTGAGCGAGGGCGTCCCAGGTGGAAACGTCCACAGCCTGGGCGGAGGTTCCGGCAAAGCCGAGGGAAACACCGGCGAGGGCGAGGGCCGCTGCGCCGCCACGGATCGTGCGGTTCATCTTGATGGTCTTCATGTGAATGCTCCAATGGTCACCTACGCTCGGACCGTCCCCGGTCTTCGTCGCGCCGCCACCAACCACTTGTTTGAAAGAAGAGGTCAGTTCGGAATCTGCCATTTTGGAGGCGTTTGGTGTGGGCAGATCCTGCATTGCTTTACTGTCCGGTCGGGGAAGCTCAAACCGACCGGTCCCCTCCTGAGGAGAGGGTGCCCATGTGATGGGTGCTTCTTCAACGTTATCGGACTGTTACCAAATGTCAAAGGCCCGCACTGCCATTCCTCCCTCAGAGAAGGGCTGAGAGGGGTGGGCGGCGCTCCGGCCGGCAGGGTTTCCCCAGGGGTTGTCCACATGGCTTATCCACAGTGTGGATTACTTACATCGGTGTCATTCGGCAGTACTCGCCCGGAATCTCGCGGAAGTGCAAAAGTTGTCCACTTGTGAACAGCCCTGTGGATAACGTGGGGGACACGGAATCTCGGACTCGTCGAGGATCACATGTGAGCCTGCCCATGAATTTGCCGGGAAGAACGCTCAGGGTCCCCGTGTTGGACGCAAGAGCGCCCCGGGAGATGATTCTGTGATGGGTTTGTGACCTCAGGGCCCTTCTCTCCTCCCCGCCTGCTGCCAGAAAGCCTCTTCCCCTTATGCATCTCATGGAACTGCTGACCGTCGTCGTCATCACCGTGGTGGTGGTCCTCGCGACCCGTCCCCTCGCCGAGAGGAGCGGCATCAACTCAGCCCTCCTGCTGACGGCCATCGGCATCGCCGCCTCCTTCCTCCCGTTTGTGCAGATCGAGCCGCTGGAGCCCGAGCTTGTCCTCCTCGTGCTTCTGCCGCCCATCCTCTACTCCGCTGCCGTGAACGTCTCCCTGGCGGACTTCCGTGCCGAGATCAAGCCGATCGTCCGCCTCTCGGTGGGGCTCGTGGTCTTCACCGCCTTCGCCGTGGCGGGCACGACCTGGGCGCTGCTGCCCGTCGGGTTCGCCGCAGCCCTGGCCCTGGGTGCGGTTGTGGGCCCGCCGGACGCCGTGGCGGCCCTTGCGATCGGCAAGAAGCTCGGCCTGCCCCGCCGCGTCATGACCCTCCTCGAGGGGGAGTCCCTCCTCAACGACGCCACCGCACTCGTGCTCCTCACCACCGCCATCACCGCTCTGAGCGAGGCCACCACGCCCGGCGGCGTGGCCCTGAACTTCCTCGTGTCAGCGGGCGGCGGGGTGCTCGTGGGCATCGTCGTCGGCTGGGCGGCGAACCGAGTCCACGCGTGGACCTCGGATTCGACCGTCTCCGTGGGCCTGTCTCTCATCACCCCCTGGGTCGCGTTCCTGCCCGCCGAAGAGATCCACGGGTCCGGGGTGCTGGCGGTCGTGGTGGCGGGGCTGCTCATCGGCCACCGCGCGCCGGTTCTTCAGTCCGCCACCGCGCGGCTCAGCCAGAGCATCAACTGGCGCACCATCTCCTTCCTGCTGGAGAACGCCGTCTTCTTCCTCATCGGCCTGCAGGCGCGTCACATTCTCGAGAGCGTCAGCGCAGCCGGGCACGGCGGATGGAAGACGTGGGCCGTGTGCTTCCTCATCTACCTGGCCACCGTTCTGGCGCGCTTCCTGTGGATTTTCGGGTCCTCGGGCGTGCTGGGTCGCCTCCTCGGGCGACGACGCCGGGGCCAGCAGCGCCTCTCCTGGCAGCAGAACGTCATCCTCTCGTTCTCGGGGATGCGCGGCGTGGTGACGCTCGCCTCCGTGTTCCTCATTCCGGAGGAGACGCCGTACCGGGACGTGCTCATCATGGCGGCGCTCTTCGTCACGGTGGCCTCCCTGCTCATCCAGGGGCTGTCCATGCCGTGGCTCGTGCGACGGCTCGGCGTGGCAGGTCCGGGCGTCCGCAGTGAGATCCTCCAGGAGGCGCACATCATGCAGCGCCTCTCCGCCGTCGGGAAGAAGAGGCTCAAGGCCCTCGCCGCCGAGGAGGAGGCGGCGGAGGGTCCCACGGGCTCAACGGTGGTCGAGCGGCTCCTGGCGCTCAACGAGGCCCAGGCGAACCGGGTGTGGGAGCGCCTGGGGCGTCAGCGCGACGGCGAGGCCCCGTCCCACCTGTACCGCCGCTATCGGCTGGCCATGATCCAGGTGCAGCGCGCCGAGGCCCTGGCGATGCGCAACGAGCGAGCCGTGGATTTCGAGGTGCTGCAGAAGGTGCTGGGCATGCTCGACGTCGAAGAGGCCAGCCTCCAGGCGGTCGACTCCTCGGAGACGATCGAGGACGAAGACGACGGCCAGGTCATGGGGGAGCGCTGCGACCACCTGGCAGACACCGACGGGTGGGATCCCGAGCCGCTGTCCGACGTCTGTGAGGAGTGCGAAGCCGAGGGGCTCGTTCCCGTCCATCTGAGGCTGTGCATGCAGTGCGGGTTCGTGGGGTGCTGCGATTCCTCGCCGGGCAAGCACATGACCGCCCACTTCCAGGAGACCGGCCACCCCGTGCTGCGCTCCTTCGAGCCGGGCGAGGCCTGGCGCTGGTGCAGCGTGGACCACCAGCTGGCGTAGGGGGCTTCCTCCCCCCGCACCGCACCCCCCTGCACCGCTCGCCCCGCTCAGCACCGTCTCGCGCGGATTGTGGGGCGAAGGGGGCGGGTCGAGGGAAGAATTCGGCCCCGTTCGACCCACAATCGCGAAAGGGGGGAGTTATCGCTTGTCGATATTAACGAATTTCGATAAGCTCGGGTCAGGCTCCCAGGTGCGGGGCGGTTCACGGAAGGGGATGTCATGAGCAAGATGCGGGGTTCGCGGGGTCTCACCTCGACGGAGAGCGTGAAGGAGGGCCGCGTGTTCAGGAAGCTGGGAGCCGATGGAGCGCTCTTCCGTCTGACGGCTCTCCTGGCGGGGGCCGTCGCGGTGGCGGGGCTGGTGCTCGTCGTCGTCGCTGTGGTCCGGTGGATGGGCGGCCCCCAGCCGATGGAGGTGCAGCTGACCACGCGAGAGACGCTCAACCTGCCGGGGCAGCTGGGGGTCAAGGACCAGTCGGGGGCGGTCCGCACTTTCCTCTGGGAGCGGCCGACCCAGGCAGCCTGGGGCCTGCACAGCGCGGGGCAGATCCTCAACGGGCTCTGTCTTGCGGCGGGGGCCGGGGCCTATGTGCACTTCGCACGAGCCGTCAATCGGGGCCGTCCGTTCGGGGGCGCCTTCCGCTGGGCTGGAGGGATGGGGGTGATCGCCCTGGTCTTGGGTGCCTGGGGTGGGTCGTTCCTGCGCGGCGCGGCGAGCATGGAGTTCATGGGCGTGCACGGCGATGACGTCGGGCGGGTGCTCAGCGCAGGGGGGAGTGCCCTGACGGTGGATGCGGCCCACGCGGTCATGGCTGCGACCGAGTTTCCCCTGTGGCCTGTCGGGGCGGTTCTCGTCCTGGGCCTCGTGGATGTGGCCTTCACCTACGGAAGAATGCTGGAGAAGGACACGGAGGGGATGGTCTAGTGCTGCTGAAACCGAGGACAATGAAGTGGGGAAGCGAAGAGGGCCAGCGGGTTCTGCCGCGCGGTCTTGCCGGATACCTGGTAGAGGGCTCGCCCTTCTGGGCAGGGCTTTTAGTCCTCTGGGTGGTGATCGTGGAGATCGCCTCCGTCATCGGGGCGCTCAGCCCGGGGAGCATGGCGATCTCCGTGAAGATCCGGCAGCTCCCGAGCGGTCTTCCCCTTGAGGGGATCACCTCTGACATGTGGCGCGTCCAGTACTCCTGGGAGCACCCGGATGCGGTCTCCGCCTGGCTCAACGCGGGATCCTCCGTGGTGGTGGGCACAGCAGTGGTCGCTGCCTACTGGGCGTATCGAGGCTTCCTCGCAGAGGTCTTCCGGGGCGAGCCTTTCGGCTCCGCTTTTCCCAGGTTCTCCAGGGCGGCCGTCATCGCGGCCCTGGTGGGCGGATACCTGCCGCCCGTGCTCAACAGCATCGTGGCCCTGCGATTCATCAGCGTCTACCAGCTGCGCGCAACAGAGGCATTCAATGGAGAGCTGGCGCGGAACGCGACGCTGAACAGCGCGTTGGGATCGCACACCACGCTTCTAGAGCGGTTCCGACTGACCCCGACCCTGTTTCCGGACATCGACCTCCCCTTCTGGCCGCTCGGGGTGCTGGTGGCGGCGGTGCTCCTCAATGCCGTCTTCTCCTATGGGAAGAAGCTGGAAGCCGAGACAGAGGGGCTCGTCTGACATGAGGGAGGGGATGGTCTAGTGCCAGCTGAAGACAGCGACCGGCTTCACTGCAGGCTGGGGGAGCTGCTCGAGGAGCGGGGGATGACCCTCACGGAGCTCTCCGCGCGGGTGGGCGTGAGCCTGGTGAACCTGTCGGTGCTCAAGAACGACCGGGCCAAGGCGATTCGCTTCTCCACGCTTGTGGCCCTGTGCGATGCGCTGGAGTGCCAGCCGGGGGATCTCTTCGTCACCCTGCCGGAGGGGTGAGGCGCAGGGGGAGTGAGCGGGCTCAGAGTGTCCCTCTCCCTCCCCCGCCCCTCGAGGATTGTGGGGCGAAGGGGGCGGGTCGAGGGCAGAATTCGGCCCCGTTCGACCCAAAATCCCAGAAGAAAGAACAAGCTGGATCAGACGGCGGGGGTCCAGCCCAGGGCAGGAGCCACGTGCTCCACGATGCTCTCCATGAGGCGGCGGTTGTAGGCCACGCCCAGCTGGGAGGGGATCGTGATGAGGAGGGTGTTGGCCGCCTGGACGGCCTTGTCTGCGGCGAGCTCCTCGGCCACGCGCTCCGGCGCCCCGGTATAGGAGCGGCCGAAGCGGGAGACCGTGTCGTCGATGATGCCGACCTGGTCCTCGTTCCGGCTCAGGCCGAAGTAGTGGTGGTCCTCCGCGGTGACCAGGGGCATGACCGAGCGGGACACGCTCACACGCCCCTCCCCGGATATGCCTGAGCGTTTATATGCCTCGCGGTAGATGCTGATCTGCTCGGCCTGGATCTCGTCGAACGGCACGCCCGTGTCCTCGAGAAGCAGCGTGGAGGACATGAGCCCATAGCCCTGCTCGCCCGTCCATCGCGCGGTCTCCCGTGAGCCCGCGCCCCACCAGAGGCGGTCCGCCAGTCCCGGGGACTGCGGCTGGATTGGGAGCATGGGGGCCGCGCCGCCCGCGCCATAGCCCACCTGCCGCGGATTGCCCTGCGCCGCCGGGCCGCCTGAGACCAGGCGGCGGAACTCCGCCATGCGGGCCCGGGCGTCGTCGTGCTGTTTTTCCCGGCCCGTGAGGGGGTTGCCGAACAGCTCGGGGCCGTTGAGCGCGGGCTCGGGCGAGCCGCGGGAGACGCCGAGCTCGAGGCGGCCTGCGGAGATGAGGTCCGCGATTGCGGCGTTCTCCGCCATGGCGGCCGGGTTCTCGTAGCGCATGTCGATCACGCCCGTGCCGAGCCGGATGCGGCTCGTGCGCGCGGCGGCCGCGGCCAGCAGCGGGAAGGGCGAGCCGGACTGCCGGGCGAAGTGGTGCACGCGGAAGAAGGCCCCGTC
>JAGLBH010000054.1 GCA_018260285.1 Arthrobacter sp.
GGCGCGCTGGGGATGCACCCGAGCGGCTCGAACGCCGTCGTCCCCGTGGCGGATATGCCCCTCGCGGTGGACCGTCTCAGGGTTCCGGAGCTGTTCGACCTCGACTTCACGGGGCTGGAGCGCGTGGAACTGGCAGCGGGCAGCCACGACGTGCTCGTGCTGCTCGTGCCTGAGGCCGCGCGACGGCAGACTCGCGGGCCGCACGGGCGAGCCCGCCGTGCTCCGCGCCCGCCCCAGCGCCTGAGTGAGGCGCAGCTTCGCTCCCTGGCAGAGGAGGTCCATGAGATCCTCCGCGCGCGCGTGGCCGCCTGGTGGCCGGTGACGGGGAGACTCCTGCCGCTCGTCGGCCCAGCCGAGCTGACGCAGGACGTGGACTTCGGCCCAGGGGCTTCACGGTCCTTCCGCGTCTCAGGCGACGGATTCTGGCAGATCCACGAGGGGGCTCCCGAGGCGCTCTCTCGGGCCGTCATCTCACTTCTCGACGTGCAGGAGGGCGACCGAGTGGCCGACCTCTACGCGGGCGCAGGACTGTTCACCGGAGCTCTCCTCGCCGCTGCGGGGAGCGCACGGGTGAGCATCGACTCGATCGAGGCGTACCCGGTCACGAGCGACGACGCCGCGCGCGCCTTCCGGGCAGACCCGCGGGTGACGGTGGTCAATGCCAGAGTGGAGGACGCCCTGCCGGGGCGCTCCTACGACGCCGTCGTCCTGGATCCCTCGCGATCCGGCGCGGGGGAGCGCGCCATCCAGGCGATCGCCGCCACGGGGGCTCGCACGGTGGTGTACGTCAGCTGCGATGCGGGCTCGTTCGCCCGTGACGCGCGGCTGCTGGCCGACCGCGGCTACGCGCTCGACCGCCGGGAGCTCTTCGACATCTACCCCGACACTCATCATGTGGAGACGGTTGCCAGGTTCACCCGGGGAGTTCGCCGCTAGGATGAAATGAGCGGCCTGCGCCTGATGGGCCCATCCCTTCTCGCCGAGGCGGAAGTTAGGATTCCCTAACTGGCTCCTTAGCGTGTGCGGGACGAAAATGACGTAAGGCGAGAGGAGTCTACACAAATGAGTACTGTGGACAGTTTCGGAGCCAAGGGAACCCTGAAGGTTGCCGACTCCGAGTATGAGATTTTCCGACTGAGTGCAGTCGAGGGAGCGCAGAAGCTCCCGTTCAGCCTCAAGGTCCTCCTGGAGAACCTGTTGCGCACCGAAGACGGCGCGAACATCACGGCTGACCATGTCAAGGCCCTGGCGTCCTGGGATCCCCAGGCTCAGCCGGACACCGAGATCCAGTTCACCCCGGCCCGCGTGATCATGCAGGACTTCACGGGTGTTCCCTGTGTGGTCGACCTCGCCACCATGCGTGAGGCCGTCAAGGAGCTCGGGGGAGACCCCAAGCGCGTCAACCCGCTCGCTCCGGCTGAAATGGTCATCGACCACTCGGTTCAGATCGACGCCTTCGGCAACTCCGGCGCCCTCGAGCGCAACATGGAGATCGAGTACCAGCGCAACGGCGAGCGCTACCAGTTCCTGCGCTGGGGACAGACCGCTTTCGACGACTTCAAGGTCGTCCCCCCGGGCATGGGCATTGTCCACCAGGTGAACATCGAGCACCTTGCGCGCACCGTCATGACCCGCGAGGTCGACGGCGTGCTCCGCGCCTACCCTGACACCTGCGTCGGCACCGACTCCCACACGACGATGGTCAACGGCCTCGGCGTCCTGGGCTGGGGCGTCGGCGGCATCGAGGCAGAGGCCGCCATGCTCGGCCAGCCCGTCTCGATGCTCATCCCGCGCGTTGTGGGCTTCAAGCTCAACGGCTCGATCCCGGCCGGCGCGACGGCCACCGACGTCGTCCTCACGATCACCGAGATGCTGCGCAAGCACGGCGTCGTCGGCAAGTTCGTCGAGTTCTACGGCGAGGGCGTCGGCAGCGTGCCGCTCGCGAACCGCGCCACGATCGGCAACATGAGCCCCGAGTTCGGCTCGACCGCCGCGATCTTCCCGATCGACGACATCACGCTCGACTACCTGCGCCTCACGGGCCGCTCCGACGAGCAGGTTGCTCTCGTCGAGGCCTACGCCAAGGAGCAGGGCCTCTGGCACGACCCCTCGGTCGAGCCGGTGTTCTCCGAGTACCTCGAGCTGGACCTTTCGACGGTCGTCCCGTCGATCGCCGGCCCGAAGCGCCCGCAGGACCGCATCGAGCTCTCCTCGGCCAAGGAGCAGTTCCGCAAGGACCTGCACACCTACGCCGCTGGCGACGAGGACCGCAACGGAACGGGCCGCCCGTCCGCCTCCGTGCCGGTCGAGATGCAGGACGGCCGCTCGTTCGAGCTGGATCACGGCGCCGTCTCCATCGCCTCGATCACCTCGTGCACCAACACGTCCAACCCGTCGGTCATGCTGGCCGCCGGCGTCCTCGCGCGCAACGCTGTGCGCAAGGGCCTCAACTCGAAGCCGTGGGTCAAGACCTCCATCGCTCCGGGCTCCAAGGTCGTCACTGACTACTACGAGAAGTCGGGCCTCATGGAGGACCTCGAGAAGGTCGGCTTCTACGTGGTCGGCTACGGCTGCGCCACGTGCATCGGCAACTCGGGTCCGCTCGAGGCTGAGATCTCGCAGGCCATCCAGGACAACGACCTCTCCGTCACGGCAGTCCTCTCGGGCAACCGCAACTTCGAGGGCCGCATCAACCCGGACGTCAAGATGAACTACCTGGCGTCCCCGCCCCTGGTCATCGCGTACGCCCTGGCCGGGTCCATGGACTTCGACTTCGAGAACGACCCGCTGGGCCAGGACTCCGAGGGCAACGACGTCTACCTCAAGGACATCTGGCCGGACCCGATCGAGGTCCAGCAGATCATCGACTCGTCGATCGACCGCAAGATGTTCACGGACTCCTACGCGTCGGTCTTCGAGGGCGACGAGCGCTGGAAGTCCCTCCCGACCCCGGCGGGCGACACGTTCTCCTGGGACGCGGAGTCCACGTACGTCCGCAAGCCCCCGTACTTCGAGGGCATGAAGGCTCAGCCGGATGCCGTCACCGACATCACCGGTGCGCGCGTTCTGGCGAAGCTGGGCGATTCGGTCACGACCGACCACATCTCCCCGGCAGGCTCCTTCAAGGCTGACTCCCCGGCAGGCCGCTACCTCATCGAGCACGGCGTGGACCGCAAGGACTTCAACTCCTACGGCTCCCGCCGCGGCAACCACGAGGTCATGATTCGCGGCACGTTCGCGAACATCCGCCTGCGCAACCAGCTGCTCGACGGCGTGGAGGGCGGCTTCACCCGCGACTTCACCCAGGCTGAGGGCCCGCAGTCCACGATCTACGATGCGTCCGTCAACTACCAGGCCGCTGGCATCCCGCTCGTGGTCCTGGCAGGCAAGGAGTACGGCTCCGGCTCGTCCCGCGACTGGGCCGCCAAGGGCACCGCGCTCCTGGGCGTCCGCGCCGTCATCGCCGAGTCCTACGAGCGCATCCACCGCTCGAACCTCATCGGCATGGGCGTTCTCCCGCTGCAGTTCCCGCAGGGCGAGAGCGCTGAAACCCTCGGCCTGACCGGCACGGAGACGTTCGCCGTCGAGGGCGTGACGGCTCTCAACGAGGGCACGACGCCGAAGACGGTCAAGGTCACAGCCACCGCTGAGGACGGCTCTGAGAAGTCGTTCGACGCAGTGGTGCGCATCGACACCCCGGGCGAGGCGGACTACTACCGCAACGGCGGCATCCTCCAGTACGTGCTGCGCAGCCTGGCTGCGAAGTAAGTCGGAGCGACACCGCTCAGCAGAGTGAGTCGGCCCTGAGCTGACTGGCTGAACCCGGTCTGGACCTTTGTCCAGGCCGGGTTCCTCTGTTTCCGGGCGCTGACCCTCGCCCAGATGATCCCGGTGCACACAGGCAGAGTTGCCGGGGAATATGCCCGCCTGCACGCTCAATGCCTCCCTCTCCACAGGATGAGGACTAAACTTGTTCGGGTGCGGAGCAACTCGCCCGCGAGATGGAGGTAATGAGGACAGATGTCGATCTTGGACAGAGTTGGGGATCCCTCCGATCTGCGGCGCATGACACCGGAGGACCTGAAGACCCTGGCGGACGAGATCCGCTCCTTCCTCATCACGAACGTCTCCCAGACGGGCGGCCACCTGGGGCCGAACCTCGGCGTCGTCGAGCTGACGATGGCCATTCACAAGGTCTTCCGCTCGCCTGAGGACTCCATCGTCTTCGACACCGGGCATCAGTCCTACGTGCACAAGCTCCTCACGGGTCGCACAGACTTCTCCACGCTTCGGCAGGAGGGCGGGCTCTCCGGCTACCCTGAGCGGGCCGAGTCGCCGCACGACATCGTGGAGTCCTCCCACGCCTCCAGCTCGCTCTCCTGGGCGGACGGCATCTCCCGAGCCCGCGTGCTCACGGGGCAGGGGGACAGGTACGTCGTCGCTGTCGTGGGCGACGGCGCTCTGACCGGCGGCATGGCCTGGGAGGCCCTCAATAACATCGCCGCGGACAAAGACCGCCGCGTGGTCATCGTGGTCAACGACAACGGACGCTCATACGCCCCGACCATCGGCGGCCTGGCCAAGTACCTCGCCTCATTCCGCCCGGCGATCGACTCCGTCCGGACGAACAGCAACTACGAGGAGGCGCTGGACCGCCTCAAGGGGCGTCTTCAGAACTCCGGCGGCCCGGGCAAGGCCGTCTACAAGAGCCTTCACGCGGCCAAGAAGGGCGTCAAGGACTTCTGGGCTCCCCAGGGACTCTTCGAGGATCTGGGCCTGAAGTACATCGGCCCTGTGGACGGGCACAGCCTGCAGGACCTCGAGCGGGCGCTCGTCCAGGCTCGGGATTACAAAGGGCCGGTGATCGTCCACGCGATGACCGAGAAGGGCCACGGGTACGCTCCCGCTCGCGCCCATGAGGACGATCAGTTCCATGCCGTCGGTCTTCGCCGACGAGATCGCGGACATCTCCGACGAGCGTGAGGACGTCGTCGGCATCACCGGCGCCATGCTCATCCCCGTCGGCCTGCACAAGATGAAGGCGCGCCACCCTGAGCGGGTGTTCGACGTCGGCATCGCAGAGCAGCACGCGGTGACCAGCGCTGCGGGAATGGCCTACGCGGGGCTGCATCCCGTCGTCGCCGTCTACGCGACCTTCCTCAACCGCGCCTTCGACCAGCTCCTCATGGACGTGGCTCTCCACAAGGCCGGTGTGACCGTGGTGCTGGACCGCGCCGGCGTGACGGGCCCCGACGGCCCGAGCCACCACGGCATGTGGGACATGGCCATTCTGCAGGTCATCCCCGGCCTCCACCTCGCTGCGCCCCGCGACGCAGACACGCTCCGCGAGGAGCTCCGCGAGGCTGTCGCGATCTCGGATGCCCCGTCTGTGGTTCGCTTCTCCAAGGGCAGCGTCGGCGAGCCTGTCCGGGCTGTTGAGAGGCTGTCCGACGGCGTCGACATCCTGGGCCGCTTCGGCGAGGGCGCCAGCCTGGAGGACGGCGATCGCGTCCACCAGCGGGACGTCCTCCTCGTGAGCGTGGGCGCCATGAGCGAGATGGCCCTTGACATCGCCGCTCGACTGGACGCCCACGGCATCACCTCCACGGTCGTGGACCCCCGCTGGGTGCTTCCCGTGCCGCGCAGCGTCATCGATCTCTCGGCAGAGCACCGCATCGTCGTCTCGATCGAGGACGGCGTCCGCGCAGGAGGCGTGGGCTCTCGGATCCGCCAGGAGATGCGCGCGGCCGGCGTGGACACGGCTCTCTCCGAGGTCGGTCTGCCCGCAGAGTTCCTCAAGCACGGCACGCGGGACCAGGTCCTCGAGCGCGTCGGCCTCACGGCGCGGAAGGTCACCCAGGACATCGTGGCCCAGGTGCTCGGCATCAAGGTCCCGTTCGCCCGAGGGGCGGGGGCGTCGACTGAGGTCAGCGACCACACGGGAAGCCTGCCCCGACTGTGAAGCACTCGGAGCACGGCCCGGACGGGCCGAGGGGCGCGGACGCACTCGCGAGGCACGATCTCTCTGAGCTTGCAGCCGCCCAGCCCGGCACGTGGGTCGTGTCCCGAGTGTGGAAGTACAACGGCCAGGCGCACTACACTGTGCCGGGCACCCTCCTCGGCTCGGACGAGCACGGGTTCTGGGTCTGGCAGCCCGCGGGCTCCTTCGTCTCGCGGCCGGGGGCGGCCTTCTTCGCGGCACGGGCATGCCTCATGCTGGTGCCCCATGAGGGAGACTGGATCGCGTCCTTCCACCCGCGCGTCGGCGAGGACGCCCCCGACTGGTTCATCTACGTGGACGTCTCCATGATGATCGTGGCGTCCCCGCTGAGCATCCCCCTGAGCACGCCGGGCCTCATGGGGCGCGGCGTCGAGGTGGACAGCTTCGACATGGACCTCGACGTCGTCCGCTCGCACCGCCGCGGCGTCTTCATCGACGACGAGGACGAGTTCCTCCTTCACCAGCGGCTCTTCGCCTACCCGGCCGAGGTCGTCGCCCGGATGCGCGCATCCGCCGATGCCCTGGCCGAGCGCCTCCGCGCCGCCGAGCCCCCTTTCGACCACCCGTCAGAGACCGTGGACGCCTGGTGGCGCACGGCCCAGAACTTTCCCTCCCCAACAATGGAGTCATCATGACAATTGCCCGCCTGTACAAAATGGACGTCACCCCCGAGCCGCTCTTCCGCGAGGCGTGGATCGCCGCGGACGAGGAGAGGGACGACGCCGAGGCGCAGTTCGTCGTCAACCGCGGCAAGCTGGGGCACGAGTCTACGATGGACGCGGTTCAGGACGTGACCGTGGAGAAGGCCAAGTCCCTCATGGCCGCCTTCCTCGAGCAGTGCGCCGAGGACGGCTTCAGGGAGATTCCCCTCGAGGAACAGCCGACGCTCATCGTCCAGTACGCGCTCAAGACCCGCGAGGGCACGGAGCGCGACAACTACTTCGAGAAGAAGACCCGCGAGGTCCTCACGCAGCACTTCGCCTGGCGCGGCCTCGGCGAGGTCATCGAGAGCGAGCGGGGCGACTTCCGCCTCAACCACATCCTCAAGGTGCCAGACGCCAAGCGGGCCATCAAGGGCGCTCTCGTCGCCTTGCGCCCGTACGAGCCGACCAAGATGACCCTCGCCATCGCCGAGCCCGGCAGCGACGAGTTCAAGGCCAAGCACCCCGCCGGCGCCACGTTCTCCCGCTACGGGCGGTAGTCATGGAGTACCGTCGCTTGGGCCGCTCGGGCCTCGTCGTCTCGGAGGTCGGCCTGGGGTGCAACAACCTGGGGCGCCCGAACACCGCGACCTTCACCCAGGAGGGCGCGGACGCTGTCGTCCGCGCCGCGCTCGACGCCGGGGTGACCCTCTTCGACACGGCGGACATCTACGGGGCTGAACCGGGCCTGAGCGAGATCCGCCTGGGGCAGGCTTTGGGTGCACGGCGCGCGGACGTCGTCGTCGCCACGAAGTTCGGCCTGGACATGGCGGGGGCGAACGGGCCGGATCACGGCGCGCGAGGGTCCCGCCGGTACATCATGCGGGCCGTCGAGGCCTCCCTGGAGCGGCTCGGCACGGACTACATCGACCTGTACCAGTACCATTCGCCGGACCCCCTGACGCCGATTGAGGAGACGCTGGCCGCCCTGAGCGACCTCGTCGAGCAGGGCAAGGTGCGGTATATCGGGCACTCCAATCAGGCGGGGTGGCAGATCGCCCAGTCGGAGTTCATTGCGCGGGAGCTGGGGCGCGAGCGGTTCGTCAGCGCGCAGAACCATTACAATCTCCTCGACCGGCGGGCCGAGCTTGAGGTGCTCCCGGCGTCGCAGGCCTTCGGGCTGGGCGTGCTTCCGTACTTTCCGCTGGCCCACGGGCTGCTCACGGGCAAATACGCGGGAGGCCGTGCCCCGGAGGGCTCGCGCCTGACGCACAACCGCACCCATCTTCTCCAGGAGACGGACTTCGACGCGCTGGAGCAGCTGGAGGCCTTCGCCGCGCAGCGGGATCTTTCCCTCGTGGAGCTGGCCTTCTCGTGGCTGCTCACGCAGGAGCCCGTTGCCAGCGTCATCGCGGGCGCCACCCAGCCCGAGCAGATCCGCGCCAATGCCGCAGCCGCCGTCTGGTCACCCACGGAGGCCGAGCTGGCTGAGATCGACGAGATCTTCCCGGCGCCTCCGCCCGTCGCCCTCTTCTAGATCAATACTCTGGTGTTGATTCTGTCATTTCAACACTCTGGCATTGATTTTTCGACGGCTCGGTGGTGGACTGGTCTCATGTTCGTCCTGACGATCGACCAGCGAGACAGCACGCACTCGGAGGATCGTGTCCCCGGGCTTCTCTCCGCCCTCGCCGAGATTCCCTCTGCGCTGCCTGCCGAGAGAACGGCGGGGGACGAGCTCCAGGTCCTCTACGACTCGGCCGACGCCGCGCTCATCGCCGTCCAGACGGTTCTGCGCACCGGCTGGTTCGCCGTCGGCCTCGGGGTCGGGCAGGTTGAGCGACCCCTGCCTCAGTCCACCCGATCGGCTCGCGGGCCTGCGTACCTCGCAGCCCGGGAGGCTGTTGACCGGGCCAAGCGCCGTCCAGCGGCTCCCTGCGCGCTCGTGCTCGCCTCTGCCGGGGGCAAGGACGACGGCGACGGCACGGACGACGGCGGCGGCCCGGAGGGTGCAGCGGCTCCTGACCTCGATGCGCTGCTCTGGCCCTGGGCGCTCATGATCGCGAAGCGGACGGAGAAGCAGTGGGAGGCGCTGGACGTCGTCGCGCGGCATTCGACGCAGAGGGAGGCCGCAGCGTCACTCGGCAAGAGCGGCCAGGCGCTCTCCCGCCTTCTTCAGGCGGCCTATGCCGAGGAGGCCGAAGCGTGTCGCCTTAGCCTGTCCGACCTTCTTGGCAGAGTGGATCCCGACAGCTGAACGTTCTCGACCTCAAGGAGTGACTATGCCGTGGTGGCTGAGTCTGGCGGCGCTGATCGTCAGCGCCGTGGGCGGATGGGGAGTGACGAGGCTCTGCCTCTGGGCGGGCGAGCACCGGGCGAAGGAGCCGATGCCCCGGGTGGTGATCCTCGAGCAGAAGACCGTGGATGTGGAGGACGCCATTCTCAGAGGCGGGCTCATGATCGGCGTCCTCGAGCGCGTGGCGATCACGGGAGGCCTCTTGGCGGGATACCCAGAGGTCATCGCGGTCGTCGTCGCGATCAAGGGCCTCGGCCGGTTCAGCGAGCTCAAGAAAACGCCCGCCGCAGCAGAGCGGTTCATCGTGGGCACGATGGCCTCACTGCTGACGGCCTTCGCCGTGGCCATGGTGGCCCTGCTCATCGCAGGGGAGCCCCTGCGGCGCAGCCTGCACTGAGCTGTGGCTGCGCCGCGAGGGGACTAGACGGTGCCGAACTTCTTCCCGTTGACGCGCTCGGAGGCGCCCACACGGTCCAGGTACGGGGTGATCCCGCCCAGATGGAAGGGCCAGCCAGCGCCGAGGATCATGCAGAGATCGATGTCCTTGGGGCTCTCCACCACGCCCTCCTCGAGCATGAGCCCGATCTCCTGAGCGAGCGCGTCCTGC
>JAGLBH010000055.1:0-8149 GCA_018260285.1 Arthrobacter sp.
TCTTACGGGGGTTGTTGCGCCGACCCTCTGACACCGCCGCGCTCAAAACGCCGCTTTCTCTCGGCTGAAGGGGAGGACATGTGAGCGAGCGGCCTGGAGCTGGGCCCGGGGCTGGGTGGTGACTGCGACGTCGTCGCCCTGTGGACAGCAGAAAGAAACGACGACGTTGTCCACGAATCGAAGACAAGCCCATCGGGATGCGGGCGATTTCTCGTTCAATGGGGTCTATGGTCAAGACGCCGAGGAACATAGAGAGGCTGCCGATCATAGCCACTCCAGCAATGGCGGCAGATGCAGAAGCAGCCGAGTTCAGATCACGCAGGCCCGGGTTCACGCGCGAGTGCCGAGGCATCTGGGTGCAGACAGAGACGTATAGAGCCGGCGGGTCGCTCAACGGGGCAACACAGGAGGATGCTCTCAAGGAACTGGTCGCTTTCGCCTGGGCTGCCTTGGAGGATCTGCCAGAATCGGCGCTGACCCACTCGTCGGCAGCCGCGCTCTGGGGGATGCCCGGCGGAGATTTCCAAGCTCGTCCGCTTCATCTCTGGCGCCCTGCCCATAAGGCGTCCTCATTGAAGGGCCCGCTCAAGGTCTGGCATACAGCCGCCGGGCCCGGGGACATCGTGAATCACCCCGCCACGGGTCTGCCCGTCACCAGTCGGCGCTTGACTCTTCTCATTGCCTCCCGCACCTGGCCGCTCGACACCGTGGTGGCAGCGATCGACTGGATGGTCAGGCACCCACGCCCCTCTTTCGAACAGCGCAGCGACCCATACGACACGCTTGAGGGGATCTCCGCGTGGCTTGTATCCCTCGGACGCCGGCAGGGAGCGCCCCGAGTGAGGGAGGCGCTGTCGCTGGCTCGCGTCGGCTCAGACTCGCCCATGGAGACGGCACTTCGGCTGGCCCTCCAGCGGCACGGGCTGCCGGAGCCGGTCTGCAACGGCTTGTTTCCGCTGGCCGGTCCGGATGCATGTCCATCCGGTTCAGAGCTGTTCGGACCACTGTGCTTTCAGCCGGATCTGGCATACCCGGCCTGGCGGGTCGCCGTCGAATACCAAGGCAGCACCCACGCCTCTGCGGCCTCGATGAGGCGGGATATCACCAAGAAGCATCAGATGGAACAGGCTGGCTGGGCCGTGGTGCAGATCCACTCAGGCCACATGGCTGAGGGAGCAGCTCGCGCCGCTGACCTGGTGAGAGCCGCTTTGCGCAGACAGGGCTGGCCCGGGCCCGGCTCTCCCCGCCTGCTCAGCCGAGAGAACGCGGCGTTCTGAGCGCTCACAACGCCGCGATCTCTCGGCTGAGCGGGAGAGCTGCCCCTCAGGCGTAGGTCTGGTAGAAGGCCTTGAAGAAGTTGAGCCCCTCGTCCGTGGTGATGGACTCCGGGTGGAACTGCACGGCCTCGATGGGCAGGCTCGTGTGGCGCACGCCCATGATGTAGTCGTCGTCCCGCGAGCGCGCCGTCACCTCGAGCTCCTCCGGCAGGGTCGCGTCCTCGATGATGAGCGAGTGGTATCGCGTCACCACCTGGTCCTCGGGAGAGAGGGCGAACATCCCCTTGCCGTCGTGCGTCACCGTGGACGTGCGGCCGTGCATGATGTGCGACGCCGGGGACACCGTGGCCCCGAACCGGCAGCCGATGGCCTGCAGCCCGAGGCACACGCCCATGATCGGAATCCTGCCCTCGAACGCCTTGATGAGCTCCACGTGGCCGGAGTCCAGCGGGTGGCCGGGGCCGGGGCCGAGCACGAGCACGTCAGGCTGCATCTCGGCGACCCGCTCGGGGTTGTCCGGGTGGGATCGCACCACCACGGGGTTGGCCCCGATGCCGGAGAGGTACTGCTCGATCACATGCGTGAAGCTGTCGAACGGGTCAATCAGGACGGTTTTCACAGGATTTCCTTCCCTGTCACGGCCCAATAGGTGGCCCCGAGCTTGGTCAATGTCTCGCGCCACTCGCTGGTGGGCACGGAGTCCGCCACAATGCCGGCGGAGGCCCGCAGCGTGTAGGAGCCCTCACGGAAGACGGTCATGCGGATGGCCAGGCCGAGAATCGTCCAGCCGCCGAAGCCGATGAGGCCGAACGCCCCGGCGTAGTACCCGCGGCGGGAGAGCTCGATCGACTCGATGATCTCCATGGCCCGCACCTTGGGGGCGCCCGTCATGGTGCCGGCGGGGAAGCAGGCGCGGATGACGTCGTACACGTCCGCGTCCTCCCGGATCTCGGAGACCACGTTGGAGACGAGGTGGAACATGTGGGAGTACGTCTCGATGATCATGAGGTCCGGGACCTCGACGGTCATCGGCACGGAGACGCGGCCCATGTCATTGCGGCAGAGGTCCACGAGCATGATGTGCTCGGCCCGCTCCTTCGGATCCGCGAGGAGAGCCTCGGTGGCCTTCTCATTGGCGGGGCCGTCGACGTCGTCGGAGCCCGTCATGGAGCGCCGCGCCGTCCCGGCGATCGGCCGCATGGTGGCCTCCCGCTCCTCGAGTCGCACGAAGAGCTCCGGGGAGGCGGAGAGCATGATGCGGCCCGCCACGGGGATGAGGCTCATATAGGGCGACGGGTTGCGGTCCCGCAGGCGGCGGTACACCTGCACGGGCGAGATCTGGGAGTCCACGGTGATCTCGTGGCCCAGCTGCACCTGGTAGATGTCCCCCACACGGATGTGCTCGAGGCAGCGGTCGGCCAGCTCGAGGAACTGCTCTTCCGTCATCTCGTCGTGCACGCGGGCGGGCTCCGGCACGGCGGGGTCGTCGGCAGGCGGCGCCCCGGCGTCGTCGATCACGCGGACGATCTCCTCCGGGTCGAGGTCCGGCCACTCGGGCGAGGACGCGACGGTCACGGTTCCGGGGCCGCCCTCGGGCGAGCAGGAGACGAGCGCGTGGACGAGGCTGAAGGCGGCGTCCGGCACGGGGTCGGGGCCGTCGTCGATGATGCGAGGCAGCGTCTCGATGTAGCGGACGGCGTCGTACCCGTAGAAGGCCATGACGCCGAAGCCGAACTCCTGGGAGGAGCGCGGGAACTCGAAGACGGCGTCGAGCGCGCGCGGCAGGTCCCAGAGGGCCTCGTCGGAGGTGAGGCGATCGTCGCTCGTGAGGACGCCGGCCGCGGCCAGGGCCGTCCGGGCCGTCTCCACCAGGCCCGCGTGGCCGGTGAAGGAGACCGCGCCGCGGTGGACGGAGACCTCGAGGAGGCCGGTCAGGCCCATGAGGCTGGCTCGGCGGTCCGCGAGGGGCCCGGAGAGGGACTCCAGGAGGAACACTCGCTCGTCGCCGAACCGCTCGCGCAGCGCCAGGGTGGCGGAGAGCGGGTCCTCGATCGTGGCCGCGCGTGAATCCAGGCGTACCTCAAGACGGGGAGTTGGGGTCACAATCAGTCCTCAAAGCCGTGAATGCTGGGGTGCCCGGAGCAGCCCGGGCGTACCCACAAGCATAGGACGAACTGCCCAAAACACTCGCTTCGGGTGTTGAATGGTCCTATGACTGAGACTTCCGCACTGTCCCCCGCCCACGCCCTGACGATCGCAGGATCCGAGGTCACGGGAGGCGCCGGCGCCCAGGCCGACCTCAAGACGTTCCAGCAGCTCGGCGTCTTCGGCTCGCTCGCGCTCACCGTGATCGTCTCCTTCGATCCCGCGAACGACTGGGGCCACCGCGTCTTCCCCGTGCCGCAGGACGTGCTCGCCGAGCAGCTGGAGACCGCCTTCGGGGCGTTCGACTTCGGCGCGGTCAAGATCGGCATGCTCGGCTCCCCCGCGGCGATCGAGACGACGACGACGGCGCTCACCGCCGCCCGGCCGAAGCGCCTGGTGCTGGACCCGGTGCTCATCTGCAAGGGCCAGGAGCCGGGGCACGCCCTGGACACGGACCAGGCGCTCAAGGCCCAGATCCTGCCGCTGGCGGACTTCGTGACCCCCAACCACTTCGAATCACTGGCCCTCTCAGGCATGGAGGAGATCACCACCGAGGAGCACCTCGCAGAGGCCGCGCGCCGGATCTACGACGCCTCGGGGGCCGTGGTCCTCGCCAAGGGCGGCGTGCGCCTCGCCGGGGAGGACGCCGTGGACGTCTTCTACGACGGCGAGCAGCTTGACGTGCTTCGCGCCCCGAAGGTGGGCAACGTGCCCGTCTCGGGCGCAGGATGCTCGCTGGCCGCCGCGATCACGGCCGAGCTGGCCAAGGGCGCCACGCCGCACGAGGCTGCTGTGCGGGCCAAGGCCTTCGTCACGGCCGGCATCAGGGGCCGTGTGACGGGGACCCGCCTGCCGTTCGACTCCTTCTGGCAGGGCGCTGCGGTCTGAGACCGCGGCCCCATCATCGAAACAGGACAACATGAAGAAGATCGCCGTCGCGGCAGGTGTCACCCTGACCTGCTTCCTTGTGGGATTCGCCGTCTCACCTGGAACTGAGAAACTGGGCGGGGTGCCCGTCGTCGTATGGCAGATCGCGGCGGCATTCGGAATCCAGTGGGCCGTCTATGTGCACAGCCTGGTGTTCCGCACAGAGAGGTTCTTCGATCTCACCGGGAGCCTCACCTATATCGGCGTCACGCTGTTCGGCATCCTCGCCGCGGAGCACCGCTCCCCCACGGGGTGGCTTCTCACAGGTCTCGTGGTCCTCTGGGCCGCGCGGCTGGGGGCTTTCCTCTTCCGGAGGATTCTCCGGGCGGGGAAGGATGACCGCTTCGAGCAGATCCTCCGAGACCCCTCCCGGCTTTTCCTCACATGGACGCTTCAGGGCGTCTGGGTCTCCCTGACTGCTCTGGCTGCGTGGACGGGCATCCAGTCGGCCGGCCCCGAGATCCATTGGCTCACGTGGCTCGGGGCGCTCGTCTGGCTGGCAGGCTTTGCCTTTGAGGTCATCGCAGACAGGCAGAAGAGCGCTTTCCGCGCCCGCCCTGAGAACCGCGACGACTTCATCCGCACTGGCCTGTGGGCCTGGTCACGGCACCCGAACTATGCCGGCGAGATTCTCCTCTGGAGCGGCGTCTTCCTCGCTGCGGCCCCCTCTTTCGCCGGGTGGCAGTGGCTGACGGTGATCTCGCCTCTGTTCGTCGTGCTGCTCCTGATGCGCGTGAGCGGGATTCCCCTGCTGGAGAAGAAAGCCGATGAACGGTGGGGAGACCGCCCCGAGTATCAGCAGTACGCGTCCTCCACCCCGGTGCTCATCCCCAGACCGCCCCGTCGTCGTCAGGATCCCGCCGGGGACCTGTAGAGACCGCTGATGAGGGCCTGCAGGCGCTCCGCAGCAACCGGGCGCCGCAGCTTCAGCGTGGCGGTGACCCACCCCGCCTCCGGGGAGAGGTCGACGACGACGGCCGCCCACCGCTTGACCCCCTCAGACCGGGCGACGAGAAGGTTGGCAGCCGCCACGGCCTCGTCCAGCTCTCGGAGAAGGGCGGGGTCCGCGATCTGCAGCGCCTCGGGCCCAGTGGCGGCGTGGTCGAGTCCTCGTGCGCTCAATGCCTCCGGATCCAGGAAGAGCACGGCGGTCAGATAGGGCCGCCCGTCCCCCACCGCAAGGGCATGGGCCACGAGCGGATGCGCCTCAACGGCCTGTGACCATCGCGCGGGGCTGACGGTTTTGCCTCCGGACGTGACGATGACGTCCTTGACCCGCCCGGTAAGATAGATGAAGCCGTCGTCGTCGATCTCGCACAGATCCCCGGTGTTGAGCCAGCCCTCGGCAAAGGACTCCTGCGTCTGTCCCTCATCGAGATAGCCCGGGGAGACGCCCACGCCTTTGACCCACAGCAGCCCTGAGGCATCTCGACGGACCGACGTGCCCGGAACAGGCCTGCCCACGCTTCCGGAGCGGATCTGCCCTGGGCGGTTGCCCGCGAGAGGAGCGGTGGTCTCCGTGAGGCCGTAGCCCTCCATGACGGGCAGGCCCATCCCCCGGAAGAGCAGCGAGAGCTCCGGGTCCAGCGGGGCCGCCCCGCAGAGCATGAACCTGAGCTCTCCGCCGAGCCTGGCCCTGAGCGAACGGTAGAACAGGCGGCTGTAAAGCCGGTGCCGCGCGGCCTGCTGGGGCGCGAGCCTCACGCACTGTCCGGTCCGGTCCGACTCTTCCGCGGCTCGTCCCGCTGCGACGGCGACCCTCTCCGCATCCGCCCACACCCAGCCGAGCCTTGCCTTGGCTGCATTCGTCCGAGCGGCTTCCCGAATCTTCTCCAGAACACGGGGAACGACGACAAGGAACGTGGGCTTGATCTCCGGCAGGGAGCGCACCACGGCGCTGGGGTCCGCGAGATAGCTCACGCGCATGCCGGACCACAGGCAGATCGTCTGAAGCCCTCGGGCCAGAACGTGGGCCAGCGGCAGGAAGATCACGGTCGTTCCTTGCTCTTCGAGGACATCTGACCACGCCGACTGGACGTTGAGAACCAGGTCCACCAGGTTGCGATGAGCGATGACCGTCCCCCGTGGCTCGCCGCTCGTGCCGGAGGTGTACACAATGGTAGCGGGGTCCTCCCGAGTGCGGCGTCGCGCTTGCAGCTCATGAGCGTCCGCATCTGACGGCGTGATGCCCAGCCCCTCGGCCAGGGGGTCATCGGGCCGCAGGACCACGAGGGGCACATCGGTCACGCTGCGAAGATCTGCCTCCCGGGACGCATCCACGAAAGCGACCCTCGTCTGAGTCTGCTCAAGGACCGTGCTGAGGGAGGCTGCCGGAGCCGTCTCATACAGCGGGATGACCACTCCGCCCGCGCGCCAGATGGCCCACTCCGCAACCGCCCAAGCGAAGCTGGTTGACCCCAGGATCGCGACGCCGTCGCCTGCTTGCACCCCGAGCCGAAGCAGGCGGGCCGCCACGGCGTCGACCCGCTCCAAGAAGTCAGGAAGGGTGAGCTCGACAGGGTGGCCCTGGCTGTCTGGAACGAGAAACGCCACATGGTGAGGGGCTGCAGCCGCCCGCTCGCGGAGAAGGTCAAGGGTGCACTCAAGATCGCTCCGGGTGACGGCCGCCGGCTCCGCGACGTCCCTCCTCGGCTGGTCGGATGCGGCGCCGCACTGGCCCATGGCTCTGTCCTCACTGTGGCGTGGCTGTCCTCGTCGGCGGGCACGCTGACAATCCCAAGCCACAAGGAATGAGTGCAACTCTATCCCCTGCACTGTGCGCACTTTTACCAGACATGGGGAAGCGCGTTACATGCGAGCGGCGGCCGCGTGTGCGCTCCACGCGCTTCCTCACTCATCTACAGTGCGGCTGCACGCCTGCCGCCTCGCATCGACCTGCCTGCGAGGCGCGCCTCAGACCCCTGCCCCCCCTCCGGGGTTCTCTCTTCGACAGCGTCCCGTATCCTCTGGGGCTTCCGCTGCCCTGAGCCCCTGAAGGACCAGCCCGCGCACTGTCGGCAGGGGCATCCTCCGTGCTGCATCCAGGTTTCGGCCGCCTTCTCCAGATCATGGCCGCCTTCGGGCTTGGCTCCGCGGGAAATCCGGCCGAAGGCGGCCGTGGTCTGGAGAAGGCGGCCGTGATCTGGACCATCGCTCTCTAGAGCGTGGAGCTCGGCATGAGGGGGCTCTACACGAGGGAGCTCGGAGGCGCGAACGCCTAAACCCCCGGATCTTCCCTATACCCCTCGAATTTCCGGGGGTGTATGGAATATGCGGGGGTGCAGGGAGCTGGGCCCCCAAGAAACCGGGGGTGCGAGCATCCGGAAGCGCCCGCACGGCTGGCCACGGCACTGAAAGCGCTCGGGCACAGCAGAAAGCCCCGGATCGTCACGTGACCGTGATGATCCGGGGCTTTCTTCCGGCGGAGGATGGGGGATTTGAACCCCCGAGGGCGTGAACCCAACACGCGTTCCAGGCGTGCGCCATAGGCCGCTAGGCGAATCCTCCTTGGCACTGTCTGGTCGTAACCAAGCAGCTCGAATTACTCTACCGGACACACGCGCAGAAAGCCTAATCGGCACCCCTTGACCGCCCGCCGACGGCCCGAAGATGACAGCCCCCGCGGCGCTGCGCTAGAGTATTGCCTGGCTCCTCGCGTGGTGCCATCCTGCTGAACTCCCCCAGGGCCGAAAGGCAGCAAGGGTAGGTGGGCTCTGGTAGGTGCGCGAGGGGCCTTTAACGTACCCGGACCCTGTCCGCCCCCGGCCCCCACCGCTCTAACGCGACGGCGTCCACTACCG
>JAGLBH010000055.1:8159-9361 GCA_018260285.1 Arthrobacter sp.
TTCACGTGCCCCAGCCAGAGCCGCTCCAGACCGGGCCTGCAGGCCGCTTCGCCCCGAGCCCCACCGGCGAGTTCCACGTGGGAAACCTCCGCACCGCCATCCTGGCCTGGCTCTTCGCGCGCACGACCGGCCGCCGGTTCCTGCTGCGCATGGAGGACCTCGACCGGGTCCGCGCCGGGGCCGAGGAGATCCAGCTCCGGGATCTCGCCGCCGTGGGCCTGGACTTCGACGGCCCCGTGCTCCGCCAGTCCGAGCACCTCCCCCGCTACGCCGCCGCCCTCGACGCCCTGAGCGGCCGGTCCTACGAGTGCTACTGCTCCCGCAAGGACATCGCCGCCGCCATCGAGGCCTCCGCGAGCGCACCCAACGCCCCCGGCGCCTCCCTCTACCCCGGGACCTGCCGGGATCTCACCGAGGCAGAGCGCGACGACGCCCGGGCCCGCCTCGCCTCCGCAGGCCGCCGCCCGGCGCTCCGGCTCCGCAGCGAGGTCCGCTCTTTCACCGTGGAGGACCGGCTGCACGGGCGCTGCGATGCCCCCGTGGACGACTTCATCCTGCGCCGCAACGACGGGGCCTTCGCGTACAACCTCGTGAGCGTCGTCGACGACGCCTTCACGGGGGTGGACCAGGTGGTCCGCGGCGACGACCTGCTGGACTCCACGGGCCGGCAGGCCTACCTCTGCACGCTCCTGGGCCTGCCGATCCCGGAGTACGTCCACGTGCCCCTCGTGCTCAACGAGCAGGGGCAGCGGCTGGCCAAGCGGGACGGGGCAGTGACGCTCGCGGATCTCGCCGCGCAGGGCTTCGCCCCGGAGAACGTCGTCGCCGAGATCCTGGGATCGCTGGGGCTTCCGGCGACGCTGCCGGCCGCCGTCGAGCGCTTCACGGGCGAGATTCCCCGCGAGCCCTGGGTTTTCCGGGGCCTTGGGCACAGTGGCCGCTGAGTCCTCCACAGGCCGGTGAGCACTCAGCCCCTCGCGGTAGGGTTTTCTTGTGACTACCGCCTTGTACCGCCGCTATCGTCCGGACACGTTTGAAGCCGTCATCGGCCAGGAGCACGTGACGGAGCCGCTCAAGGCCGCCCTGGCGAAGAACCGCGTCAACCACGCGTACCTCTTCTCCGGGCCGCGCGGCTGCGGCAAGACGACGAGCGCGCGCATCCTCGCCCGATGCCTCAACTGCGCGCAGGGCCCGACGCCGAC
>JAGLBH010000056.1:0-1437 GCA_018260285.1 Arthrobacter sp.
CTTCTCCGCTCCCATGGAGTTGACGACGGCGGCCGTCCGCTCGCGTGAAGCCCTGGCCTCGGCTGCCGGTGCACAGGCGGGCTCGGGATTGGCTGAGGCCACCGGGCACCAGCGATACGGCTGGTTCACGATGAGGCTCGGCGCCCACCGCAGGGCTTTGGCTGTCCACACGCCGCCGCTCTTGGCGAAGACGGCGTTGACCATGATGCCCTCGTTGTTCACCTGATAGGTCGGCGAGAGCTCCGTGAGATTGTTGCCCAGCCCGTAGACGATCCACGTGCCCTTGTACTTCTCGATGGGCAGCACAGAGTGGGTGTGCTCCCCGTAGACCATCGTGAACTGACCGGAGTCCACGAGCGCGCGCGCCAGACTCGTCTGCTGCTCATTGGGCTGCGAGGCGTACTCGTCCCCCGCGTGGATGTTCGCCAGGACAATCTCCGCCCCTCGGGCCCGGGCCGTGCGGGCCTTGGCGATCATGGCCTCCGCATCCAGGGAGTCCACCCGCCACGGCGCATCCGGAATGTTCCCGTTGAGGCCGTAGGTCCCGGTGATGACGGCCACCTTGACCCCGTTGGCGCTCGTGACGATGAGCGGCTCCTTCGAGGCGGCCTCTGACAGGTAGGTCCCGGTGTGCGGCAGCCCTGCGGCGTCCAGCGCCCGGGAGGTCCTCAGAACCCCTTCCGTGCCCGCGTCGATCGAGTGGTTGCTCGCATTGGTGCACGCGTCGTAGCCCGCGGCTTTCGCGGCGGAGAGGATCTGCGGCGGCACATTGAACGAGGGATACCCGGCGAACGGCCCCTCGGGTGCGGAGACAGGCGTCTCCAGATGGCAGAGCGAGAGATCGGCCTGCGCCAGATAGGGCTTCTGCGCGGCGATGAGCGGGGCAAAGTCGAGAGGCGCCCCCGGCGTCGTCGTGGGAAGAACCCCCGGCGTGGGGACGGGCGCGGGGCGGTGAGCGGCGTCAGCCTCCGCCTGGGCCCAGAGCCCGGGATGAAGGAGGAAGTCGCCTGAGACCGACACGGAGACGCACGGATCCTCGCCGCAGATCTCGGCGCCTGCGGCACTCGTCGCAGCGCCCGCCGCTGCTGAGGGCGACGACGGCGCGCCCGTGGTCGTGGCCTGCTGGGAGGAGCTGGCGGGGCTCGGAGAGGTGCCGCCAGAGCAGCCCGCCGCTCCGAGCAGGACGGCCAGTGTCAGGGAGAGATGCGAGAATGCCCGAGAGTATGACATGCACCCAAGTCTAAAGCGGGCATGACGTATTCTCTCCTGTATGAAGCATCACTTTCTTGTTCCCTCTGCTGCCCCAGCCGACGTGCCCGGCGGCATTCCCGATCTCCGCGGTCTGACGGCATCGGACCTCGACGCGCTCCTGACGGATACCGTCTCTGCTCAGCGGGCCGCCTGGGAGGCGCTCGCCCAGGACCCGGCGGAGCCCTC
>JAGLBH010000056.1:1447-4900 GCA_018260285.1 Arthrobacter sp.
GAGGCTGACCGAGGGTTCAGTGTGTTCTTCACCTACGAGAGCTCGCTCGGCACCCCGGAGATTCTCGAGCTCTCCGAGCGCTGGGCACCGGTGCTCTCCGACCATTGGACGGCGCCGGCCAGGAATGCTGCCCTCGTGGCCAAAGTCGCGGCTGTGCCGGGGGACGGCCTCACCCCCGAGGAGGCTCATCTGCTCTCCGAGTGGCGCAAGAGCTTTGAAGCCCAGGGCGCCTTCGTGCCGGAGGAGCACAGGGATGAGCTCAGCGAGCTCGACGCCGAGCTCGCGACCCTCAGCGCCGAGTACTCGACGTCCCTCATCACAGGAGCACTCAAGGCCTCGTTCTACACGGATGACGAGGCGCATCTCGAGGGCCTGTCCGACGCGCAGCGCGACCACGCCGCCCGGGCGGCCGCTGCAGCAGGGCACGACGGCGGCTGGCTCTTCAAGCCAGACCTCTTCTGCACTCCCGCCATTCTCTCCTCGATGGCGAACGCGGAGGCGCGCCGAGCGTTCTATGCCCACTCGATCAATCGCGGCCGAGGCCCGGTCCGAGACGCAGGGTCGGCGGACACCCCGGAAAACCTGACAATCGGCGCTCGCATGGCGGCTCTCCGGGACCGGCGCGCCGCCCTCTTCGGGGCCGCGCATCATGCAGAGCTCATTCTGCGCCGGCAGGTTGCGGGCTCCCCGGACCGTGTCCTCGGCCTCATCGAGCCGCTCGTTCCGAAAGCTCTGGCCAACTTCGAGCGCGAGCTGGATGTCATGGCGCAGGCCGCGGGCGTGGAGCGCTCTGAACTCCACGCCGCGGATGTTCCCTACTGGCTCGCGCGGGTGGCTCGAGAGCGCTATAGCGTCGATGAAGAGGCCCTCATGCCCTACTTCGAGCTCAACCGGGTCCTCACGCAGGGCGTGTTCCACGCGGCCGAGGTCCTCTACGGCGTGACGTTCGAGGAGCGCCCGGACGTTCCGGGGTACACCGACGGGGTCCGGACCTGGGTTGTGCGGGATGCGGACGGCAGCCATCTCGGCGTGTTCATCGGAGACTTCTTCGCCCGTGACACGAAGCAGGGCGGGGCGTGGATGCACACGATCGTCTCCCAGAACGGAATCGACGGCACTCGCCCCGTGGTGCTCAACACGCTCAACATCGCTGAACCCGCCGCGGGTCAGCCTGCCCTCCTCACGCTGGACAACGTCCGCACTCTCTTCCACGAATTCGGGCACGCTCTCCACGGGCTGCTGACCCGGACGGGGTTCGTCACGAACTCAGGGACGAGCGTCCCGCGCGACTTCGTCGAGTACCCGTCCCAGGTGAACGAGATGTGGATGTTCGCCCCAGGGGTCGTGGAGAACTATGCGCTCCACGCGGAGACCGGTGAGCCGCTGCCTGCAGCAGAGATCGAGGCGCTCAGGGCCTCTGCCCTCTGGGGCGAGGGCTTCCGGACGAGCGAATACCTCGGCGCGGCTCTCCTGGACATGGCCTGGCACACGCGCGGAGCGGACGCCGAGCCGATCGCCTCTCCCGACGCTGCCCTCGCCTTTGAGGAGTCGGTCCTCGAGCGCTATGGCTTTGCCTCGCTGCCCATCAGCCCGCGGTACCGCACTGGCAACTTCAAGCATATTTTCAGCGGCGGCTACGCGGCGGGCTACTACTCCTACATCTACTCTGAGCTCATGGACGCGGAGACAGTGGCCTGGTTCGAGGCGCGGGGCGGGCTGACGCGCGAGAACGGGGAGATCTTCCGTCGGACGCTGCTGGAAACGGGGAACCGTCAGGATCCGGCCCAGTCCTTCCGGGATCTCCTCGGACGGGACCCCGAGGTCGGTCCGCTGCTGACTCGCCGGGGGCTGCTGTAGAGGTCGTGAGACAGAAGCGGGGAGCTTCTGGTCTTGCCGGTCAAGGGCAGGATCAGGAGCTCCCCGCTTCTGCGGTCAGAACTGACTACCAGCCGCGCTCAGCGAGGCGGTGCGGCTGAGGGATCTCGTCCACATTGATGCCGACCATCGCCTCGCCGAGACCGCGGGAGACCTCTGCGATCGTCGCGGGGTCGTCGAACATCGTCGTCGCCTTGACGACGGCCTTGGCACGCTGCTCCGGGTTGCCGGACTTGAAGATGCCCGAGCCGACGAAGACGCCGTCGGCGCCGAGCTGCATCATCATGGCGGCGTCAGCCGGCGTCGCGATGCCGCCTGCGGTGAAGAGGACCACGGGGAGCTTGCCCGTCGTCGCGATCTCGCGGACCAGCTCGTACGGGGCCTGGAGCTCCTTGGCGGCCACATACAGCTCGTCCTCGGCCATCGTGGTCAGCCGCGCGATCTCAGAGCGGATCTTGCGCATGTGGGTCGTGGCGTTGGAGACGTCGCCCGTGCCGGCCTCGCCCTTGGAGCGGATCATCGCAGCGCCCTCGTTGATGCGGCGAAGCGCCTCACCGAGATTGGTGGCGCCGCAGACGAAGGGCACCTCGAACTGGTGCTTGTCGATGTGGTTGGCGTAGTCAGCCGGGGTGAGAACCTCGGACTCGTCGATGTAGTCGACTCCGAGAGACTGAAGAACCTGTGCCTCCACAAAGTGGCCGATGCGCGCCTTCGCCATGACGGGGATGGAGACGGCGTCGATGATCGCGTCGATCATGTCCGGGTCGCTCATGCGAGACACGCCGCCCTGGGCGCGGATGTCTGCAGGAACGCGCTCAAGGGCCATGACGGCCACTGCGCCGGCGTCCTCGGCGATCTTGGCCTGCTCAACGTTGACGACGTCCATGATGACGCCGCCCTTGAGCATTTCAGCCATGCCGCGCTTGACGCGATCGGTGCCGATGCTCGGCGTGGCACCGGCAGCGGCCTGGACGTTCTGATCAGAGGCAGTGGTCACTGAGTTCTCTTTCGATGTGTGGTGATAATGCTGTTCGTCACAGCTGTGTTCGAGGTCAAGTCTAGGGGCAGGCGGGGCATAACCCGTGCAGACGCCTGACCCCGGGGGCGAGGAAGACCCCTCCCCCTGCAGAAGGCTCTCATTCTGCCCCATGCACGGCCTCCTCCGAGGCGGGATCCGAGCCGTCAGCTGAGTCCCAGGCTGCGGCGACTCGCTCGCGGACGTCCCCCAGCAGCTGAGGCAGGGCCTTCGTACCCGCGATGATCGGGAGGAAATTCGAGTCCCCTCCCCAGCGGGGAACAATGTGCTGGTGCAGGTGGGCGGCGACGCCGGCCCCGCCGACCTCTCCCTGGTTCATGCCCAGGTTGTACCCCTGGCAGCCAGATGCGGCCTTGAGGGCGCGCATCCCCCGCTGAGTCATGCGGGAGAACTCCTGAGTCTCCTCATCCGTGAGGTCCGTGTACAGCGGCACATGGCGGTACGGGCAGACGAGCAGGTGCCCCGGGTTGTAGGGGAACAGGTTGAGAATCACGTAGCAGTGCTCCCCGCGCGCGACGATGAGACTCGTCTCGTCGTCGCGC